>JAOZSY010000113.1:0-4026 GCA_029939445.1 Bacteroidales bacterium | reverse complement strand
ATTCCTACTTTTGGAGAGCCGCCATCAGATGTATTATTAGTATCGGGCATAGTAGATAGTTATTATACTCCAGCAATACCTATTGGCAGACTTAGTGCTAAAACTCTTGATCATATTGATTTATATCTTGATAAGGTAATGATTAGTGAAGATATAGTTCAATATCCTTTTGATATGTGGATGAAGAAAATCCTGCATTTTAGTGGAGGAAGTAATTCTGGTGAACAACTTGCTATTGCTGGTTATTTAGATAATTATAAGAATATAGCACAAGATACTTTCTTTGGTGCTCAGGTTACCACTTTTGAGAAAACAACTACTGATCCTATACAAATAAATCTTTCAGAACTAATTAAGTATCATGTTAATAATGGTGTAGGCCTTATGACTTTTTTCGGACATGCTGCAGGGGTTGGCTTTGATATAAGTATTGACCATCCATCTGAGTACGATAATTATGGTAAATACCCTATATTATTAGCAAATAGCTGTTTTGCGGGCGATATATTTCAGAATACACAAGGGTCAGTAAATTCTGCCGAGGAATTTGTGCTAATAAGAGATAAGGGAATGTTAGCTTATTATGCATCCGTTACTTCAATGCGTCTTCCACAGTTGGATTCTTATTCTAAGAAATTTTATAAATCTTTTTCATCAACACAGTATGGTTCTAGCATTGGTGATATAATTAGGGAAGTGACAAGTAGTTTTCAAACTGATCAAGGAAAATATATGGAAGTATGTCTTGAAATGACACTTCATGGTGACCCTCTCATTAGGTTTCGTACTGCTGAGAAAGCAGATTTTGCAGTAGAACAAAGTTCTGTTTTTTATAATCCGGATATTGTAAGTACAGCAGTTGATAGTTTTGATTACAATGTAGTTATTAAGAATATAGGAAGAGCTGTAAGCGATAGTATTTTTATAAAAGTTATTAGAAGCTATGCCAAGGGTGATAGTACTGATAAGTATGCATTAAAAATTCCTTCGCCTAGGAATATAGATACAATAAGTATTAGAATGCCTGTAAATAGGGCTTATGGTATTGGTGATAATTATATTACAGCCAATATTGACGATTTTAATAATGTAGAAGAGTCTGATGAATCAAATAATACGGTTGTTAGTAAACTAAATATTAAGGCAGCTGACTTAAGCCCAATTTATCCACCTAAGTTTGCCATTATTTCTAATTCATCAGTTGTATTAAAAGCCTCCACATTTTATCCTTTTTCTCCAAGTTTAAAGTATGTATTTGAAATAGATACTGCGGCATATTTTAATTCTCCTATGAAATTAAGTACAAGTATACAAAGTGCTGGTGGGGTAATAGAATGGACTGTGCCTGGTAATTTAGCAGATAGTACTGTTTATTTTTGGCGAGTTAGCCTTGATTCAAATGCAGTGAGAAATTATAATTGGCGAGAAAGCTCTTTCGAATATATAGCAGGCAAAGAGGGTTGGTCTCAATCGAGCTTTATGCAGTTTAAGAATAATGATTATCAATTTACAAAGTTTATAGAGAATGAAAGAACTTATAAGTTTGTGGATGATATTCAAATTATTACAGTTCAAACAGGAGTTTACCCATATATTCCATGGACAGAGATACATCTAAAATTGAATCAGAGTATTTATACTTATTGGGCTTGTACACCTACTGCATATACAGGAATGATGCAATTTCATGTAATAAATCCAGTAAATGGAAAGTTCTGGGAGTCACAAAATTTAGGAGGTGCTTATGGCCCTTATAATAATTTGCATTGTAGAACTTATGATATCACTAACATTGATTACCCTATTCAAGATGTTATTGTAGGAAATGGTGTTGGTTTAGTTAAAGATACAGTTTGGTTTAGAAGAATAGCTGATTTTATAGCAAGTGTTCCTGATGGTTATGAAGTTATTGCTATGAGCTTTAATAAACCAAAAACAGCTTTATGGCCAGAATATTTATATCAAGCATTTGACTCCATTGGAAGTAACTATATTAGGAATTATACTAATAATATGCCTTTTATTATTTATGGTACCAAGGGTACCTTAAATAGTGCTAATGAGATATCTGGAATTGACGAGACTTCAATTATTATTCTCAATGATAGTATAAAAACCAACTGGAACGAAGGTTATGTTGCCTCGCCTAGAATAGGGCCTTCATTAAATTGGTCGTCTCTTACCTGGAAACAGCATAGCATGGATGCTATTTATTCTGACTCTGTTCGATTGCAATTAGTTGGAATTAAAAGCGATGGGAGCGAAACTATAATATTGGATGGTATAGACCCAGTAGATGAAGAGTTATTGCTGCTAAATGATATTATGCCTGCGGATGAATATCCTTATTGCAAGCTTATTTGTAAGATGAAGGATGATCTTAATAGGACCCCTGCATATATTGATTCGTGGCGAGTATATTATCAACCTGCCCCAGAAGCAGCAATAGACCCTATTTCTCATTTTGAGTTTTATGCCGATACTTTAATGCAAGGTGATAGTTTAAATGTTGAGCTAGCATATCGGAATATTGGTAATTCTGATATGGATAGTCTGTTAGTCCATACATGGGTTAAGAATGCTTATGGCGAAATAGTAGCTCATCAATATCGTAGAAAAAAACCATTACTTAAGAATAATATAATTGTAGATACTTTTAATATTCCAACTATAGACCTTATGGGTCAATGTTTTCTTTTTGTGGAAATAAATTCTATAAATAATAATACAGGAGTTTATGATCAGTTGGAGATTTCTCATGATAATAATTCTGGTGATATTCCTTTCTTTGTTAAACGTGATAATGAGAATCCATTATTAGATGTTACTTTTGATGGTATTCATATTCTTAATGGAGATATTGTTTCGGCAAAACCTGAAATTAGAATTACCCTGAGAGATGAGAGTATGTTTAAGGCAATTAATGATACTAGTATGTTTAGAGTTAGAATAAAATCACAGAGTGATGATGATTATTCTAATGTAAATTTTATGGATGCTAATAATGTTCTAGAATTTATTCCGGCACAACTACCAGATAATAGTGCGGAGGTTATTTATCGACCACAATTAGCTGATGGAGAGTATAATATGTTGATTTATGCAAATGATGCTTCTAGAAATAAATCTGGTGATAATGGCTATAAGATTGATTTTACTATAGTAAATAAATCTACTATTACTCAGATGATGAACTGGCCAAACCCTTTCTCAGACCGTACTCATTTTGTTTTTACTCTTACAGGTTCGTCGCTGCCTGATTATCTGAAAATACAGATAATGACTATTACTGGTAAAGTAGTTCGTGAGATTGATATGAGTGAATTAGGTGCTTTACATATTGGTAGAAATATTACTGATTATGCATGGGATGGTAGAGATGAATATGGCGATCAACTTGCCAATGGTGTTTATTTATACAGAGTTATTACTCGCCTGAATGGAGAAAGTATTGAGCATCGTGATTCTGGTGCAGATAAATATTTTAAAGAGAATTTTGGCAAAATGTATTTGATGAGATAGTATGGATTCGTTATATAAATGGTTTATAAATAGGCCAATAATTATTATTTTATCTGTTTGGTTAATTATTCAATCAGGTATATATCTTCTTATTGGTGTTGAATACGGCTTCGAAGGTGATAAGTATATTAATGATGCTTATCTTTTAATTGATCACCACTCTTTAAATCTTGATAGACTATTTTATTCTATTTATTCTATTTTGATAAGTTTTTTCATAAAACTTGGGTGTGATCTGTGGTGTGTTATTATCTTTCAGCTGCTATTAAATGCTTTTGCTACTTATGTTTTATATCTTTTAGCTATTGAATTATACAAAAATAGACTAACCGCTTTAGTAGTATCGCTAATCTTTATTTTTAGTTTTCAGATACAGCAGTGGAATTTCTTTTTGTTTACGGAATCTGTCTTTATTAGCATTACTATTCTCTTGTATTATGCTATTATTAAATTTAATAAATTAAGTGTTAATGATTATTTGAAGATATCATTTTTATTATTGCT
>JAOZSY010000333.1 GCA_029939445.1 Bacteroidales bacterium | reverse complement strand
GCTGTTTGCCACTTTATTGATGCAGTATTATCAACTTGCTGTGCTTCAAATGATAATAAATCTATGGGAAGAATACCGCCGCCAGTATCATCATAACCACCACCAGTATCAGTAACCGCACCACCAACAGAAACCTCACCTGGAGAGTTATTAGTAAATACACCTCCATTATCTATTGTTAAATCTCCAGCAATATCAATATTGGAATCATTAGTAAAGTTTCCAGTAGCACCTACCGTTAAATTTCCTGTAACTGTAATATCTCCATTATTAGTCGCATCACCATCAATTGTTAAATTACCTACCGTAATACTACCACCAGCATTAACTTCAAGATCACCATCATTAGCCCCACTACCACTATTTATAGTTAATGTACTAACTATTACTGATCCAGTAGCTCCAACAACTAAAGTAGTCTTTTGAGCGATAGTAATACTATAAGTACCACTCCCCTCAGTTAATGTTCCATTGATAGTATAAGTTTGTTGTTGATTACCAGAAGTAGCAACAAGATCTTTATCCATAGTAACTGTTATCCCATCAGGAATAAGTATATTTCCTGTGCCGCTTGGAACACCATTACTATCCCATGTAGATGTCACAGACCAAAGCCCACTTGATATAGCAGTAAATGTTGTTAGTGCTGCCAACAAATTAAGACTAGTACTCAATATTATTAATATAAATAAAATCTTTTTCATAATTAGTTTTTTATTGTTCAATATATCTAGCTTAGGTATTACTAAATATTTATTTTTCAAAAAGTTATGTACTTAAAAAACTTAGGGTGTAATAAAGTACTTCTATACAAATAGGCTGCAAAGATGCAATTATTATATAAACAAACAATATGCATTAACATTTGTTGTGTATTTATGCCAAAAAGAATGTACAGAAAAACAATCGAAAATAACAAAAGCTGGTAAAAAAAACGAGTGGTTTTTTGGTAGAATTTTATAGATGCTTGAAAAAGTGAGGCGGTGACTAAAAGTCACCGCCTCACTAGCATTGCCCATAAAAATGTCAATTAGTTATTTCATTGATAGATACATTAGAATAACAAATAATCAAAAGAAATATAGCCACTTTCACCTTTATCATTATAATAATCGTTGAGCATTATTTTGGCATATTCACCTTCTCTTGTTCTAAAAATATATACATTTCTATTGGCACTATAAGTTGGGGGATGAGTATTTGCATCGAATTCAAAAGCATTTTCGAAAACCATATTCAAATCTGTTCCTACCATTATTGGGCCTGTAGTTCCATTACCTGCATAAAGAATATCATCCTCAAATACATCTTTTGTATATCCACTTTCCACTTCCTTTGTAATAGATTCCCAATCTACAACTCCAGCATCAAATGCCTCAGCAAGACCAATGCCTGATGTACCACCATTCAAGCGCACATGACGACTATGAAAAGCTATATCCCATTTGTCGGATGTTTGAAAATTTGAGGAATCAATACCGCTAACTTCCGATTTTGTATCAAAGGAGTAATAAACCCAATGATCTACCTGTTCATTGTTTTTGGTAGTTAAACTTACTTTAATTGTGTTGTCTGTTACTGTGTTGTCATCATCGTTTTCTTCTTTTTTGCAGGATGAGAATAATAAAATGATTAATGATAAAATTATTGTTAATTGTTTCATAGTTAAATTGTTAAATTGCCTGCCTGCCGGTAGGCGGGTTAAATGTTGTCCCGATATCTATCGGGAGTTAAATTACTAAATTATTAAAATGTTAATTTGTTCGTACTCATAATATTAATACTGAATACTAATCACTGATTACCGTTTACTAATTACCGATCACTGATTACCGTTTACTGATTACCAATTACCGTTTACTGATTACCGTTTACCGATTACCGTTTACTGATTACCAATTACCGATTACTGATTACTGATTACTGATTACTGCAAACTAAAGACTATAACCTATAATTAAGGCTTACAAATGCTCTCCTTCCAGGGCTTGTTGATGTATTGAAACTAACAATATCGGCTTGGAAATCAAATAGATTATCTATACCAATAATCACATTAATTCCATTACTGAGATTCTGACTTATGGATAAATTCCATATACTATAAGCATCGAAATGAACAGGATAAATCCCTTCAACCATTTGTCCTCCATACTGTATTTGCTCACTCACTTGATAGTCCTTTGCTCCTAATATATTTGCCGAAAGGTTTACTTGAAAATCATATCTCTTTCTAAAAAACTTATAACTAAGTTTGGCATTACCCGAATGTGGACTTGCCGAAGAAACCAATTCACCCTGTGGGCGTTTATCACGCAAATAACTATACGAACCACTGAAAACTAAAGCTCTAAGGATTCTGACTTTCATCATAAGTTCTAAACCACTAAGTTCTGACTTGCTAATATTTACATACTGATATATAGTCTGCCCTTGCTGCCATACTCCATCAATTTTGTTCTGCAATCGATTATGATACAGCGTTGCCGAAGTATTGATAATACCCTTTGTAAATTCAGCTGAAGCAGAGAAATAGTTATTGGTTTCGGGCAAAAGATTCTCAT
>JAOZSY010000332.1 GCA_029939445.1 Bacteroidales bacterium | reverse complement strand
CCAGCCGGATTTCCTCCCGTAGGGATGGTAGGCGGGCGGATTAATCGAATTAACTATTTTCCGCTTGCGGAGAATAGTTAAAATAATTCGTTTAATTAGCGTAATTCGATGATAAATTTACATCATAAAATTACGTATAAGACTGGTTGTCACTATAGTAAAAGATCTATTGTTATCTAGAAGCAATAATATGCCCTGAATCCGTTTCGACAACTATTGCAATCAGTAATATAAAAAAACTATATTAGCACACTTAAAGCATAAACCTATGATATTATCAATAGACTGTGGAACGCAAAGTATTAGAGCCCTATTATTCTCTATATCAGGCGAATTAATAGATAAGGAACAAATATTTTACGAAGCCTATAAAAGCCCAAAACCAGGATGGGCAGAGCAAGATGCTTCCATTTATTGGAATGGACTTGTGAATGCTACAAAAAATCTACAGAAGCGCAATTCTACAAACTTTGAAGGAATAAAGGGAATTGGAATCACTACTTTACGAAGTACAATGGTGAATATTGATAAGGAAGGAAATGCATTGCGCCCATCGATAACATGGCTCGACCAACGAATGGCAAAGAATACTTATAAGCCAAATACAGCCCTTAAAACAATATTTAAAATACTTGGTGTTGACTCTACACTAAAGAAACTTGAACAGAAAGGCCAAAGTAATTGGATAAAACAAAATGAGCCCGAAATATGGGAGAAAACTCATAAATATGTAAGCATATCATCTTTTCTGAATTTCAAACTTAGCGGAGAATTTAATGATTCGGTGGCATCGCAAATAGGACATATTCCCTTTAATTTTAAGAAACAGCGCTGGGCTAAAAAAGGCGACCTCCTAGAATTGAGTAAGGACCTCTACCCTATTGATGCTGATAAACTTGCACCATTGGTAAATCCTGGCAGTAAATCTGGCGCAATAACCAAAGAAATTTCGGAACTCTTAAATATTGCAGAAGGAACTCCAATAATTGCCTGTGGGTCAGATAAAGGCTGTGAAACTTTGGGAATGGGAGTTACCGACACTACAATGGCGAGTTTGAGTTTTGGCACTACAGCAACGGTACAAACCACCACCAAAAAGTATTTTGAGCCAATAGCATATTTACCGGCTTACCCATCGGTAATGCCAGAGCATTGGAATCCAGAGATAGAAATATATCGTGGTTTTTGGATGATTAATTGGTTTAAGAATGAATTTGCATTAAAGGAAGTTCAGCAAGCAAAAGAACTTAATATTAGTGCGGAGGAAATTATGAATGAGTTACTTCATAAATCACCTGCTGGAGCAATGGGACTTATAATGCAACCATATTGGACTCCTGGTTTGGGCGAAAAAAATGCCAAAGGAGCAATGATTGGTTTTGGCGATGTGCATAAGAAAGAACATATATACCGTGCTGTGATAGAAGGACTTTGCTATGGACTATTGGATGGCATGAAAAAGCTAGAAAAACGAGGAGGGCTAAAATTTGAGCGCATAGCAGTTTCTGGTGGCGCATCGCAAAGTGATGAAATATGCCAGATTGCTGCAGATATATTTAACCTAGAATTGGTTAGAGGAAAAACCCATGAGACTTCTGGACTTGGCTCTGCAATAATTACCGCCTACGGTATTGGAGCTTATAAAACCCTAAATGAAGCCACAAAAAACATGGTAGAATATACCGATATATTTACACCAAATCCCGAAAATACAGAGCTTTATAAATCACTTTTTGAAGACGTTTACCTTAAAATGTATAAGAACCTAGAACCTCTGTACAAAAAGATAAAAGATATTACTGGATATCCTGAATCCTAATAATATATTATACCAAATATAAATCAAACCTACCGATATAAACAGTTTATATTTCACGTATTCAGCAGGTCTGAATCATAATTGGTATTACTAGCTCCTTCAAGTATAATTAACCTTGGATTTTAGCCCATAACTAGTATAATTAACCTTGGATTTTGGCCTATAATCATTGATATTAACCTTGGTTTTTAGCCAATAATTGCTGGCATTAACCTTGGATTTTAGCCAATATCTTTATGTATCACAATAGCAATCTGTATATTATAATATTCAATATATTTTATAATTTACTTAGCTTATTTTTTTATATTTTTATTCTCTAATTATTTTCAATATGAAGTATATTATTATATCCATTTTATTACTTACAATATCTTTCTCAAGTTGTGTAAAAGAGGCTACTCACCCCATGCGCGAGATTCATGTAAATGTAAGCGGTAGAATTGATAGTATGGTTGTATTTCCTTACTACTCAATCAATAGGAATGAAGCCATCTTTATACAAAACTATAAACACCGAAGCGAACACGGCTGGTATTTATTTGACCTAAGCAGAGGTGATATTATAGAATTTTACGATATAGTTTTACCAGACACAGTGCTGAGCAGCATCATAATTAAGGTAAAAAACGACACAATAAATGATCAGTTTGTAATTGAAAGAGATGATAATGATGTTCTCAATAATTACTATACTTATATTGTTAAGTAGATTGTATTAATTGTTTAATTGTGTATTTGTTTAA
>JAOZSY010000331.1 GCA_029939445.1 Bacteroidales bacterium | reverse complement strand
AAAAAATAAGCTTTCCAGTTGGCAGAGTTGAATATGCTGTTCTTCATCCTTTTTCTTTTGATGAGTTTTTATTGGCAACATCCAATAAAAAGGCTTTCGACCTGCTTAAAACTATTCCTGCACCAGACTATGCTCATGCTAAATTACTATCTCTTTTTATTACCTATACCTTAATTGGAGGTATGCCAGAGGTAGTTAAATCCTATGTTGAGAATAATGATATAGTGAAATTGGGCAATATTTATGAAGCTTTGATTGTATCCTATCTTGATGATGTAGAGAAATATGCCAATTCGGAAAAAGATACTCGCATACTTCGATTTGTTATTAGAAATGCCTTTATAGAAGCAGGTAATAGAATAAAATTCACCCAATTTGCAAATTCAAAATATCGTGCTGAGGATATCTCAGAGGCGTTTACTATACTGGAGAAAACACATTTATTAAAGCTAATATATCCAACTACAAATGTTCAGCTACCAATACAGGCTAATAATCGTAAATCTCCCAAACTACAGTTATTAGATACAGGTTTAGTAAATTATTTTTCGGGAGCAAATAAAGAAGCTTTTCTTTCTGATAATTTAATGAATGTATATAAAGGAAAAATTGTTGAGCATATAGTAGCACAAGAACTGCGTCAGGTTTTCAATTCACAACTTCATAATATCCATTTCTGGGTTCGTGAGAAGAAGCAGTCAAATGCTGAAGTTGATTTTGTTATTCCTTATGAGGGTTTGCTTATTCCAATCGAAGTGAAATCGGGCTCAAGTGGTCGTTTAAGATCATTACATCAATTTATAGATAATGCTCCACACAATTTTGCAGTTAGATTATATGCTGGCGAAATAAGATTAGAGAAAAGCACAACAATAAGTGGAAAAGAATTTTTCTTATTAAACTTACCATATTATTTGACCTCAAGAATACTTGAATATATATCCTATTTTTTTAATAACGAAGCCTAGAATAATTCTATCTCATTATTCTTTTAACCAAGATAGGGAAAAACACAAAAAACAAATATGATTTATTACATAATAATGTTTATTGCATCAGTGCTTATTACGTGGATTGTGCGTATGTTGGCATTAAGAGCAAATGTAATTGATAATCCTAATGAGCGTAGCTCTCACACAATACCAACTCCAAGAGGTGGTGGTTTGGCTTTTGTGGCAATATGGTTTATTGGTATGACAATAGAATTTATTGCTAATAATGTAGAGCAGGATTTGTATTTTGCAATGCTATCGGGTTTGCTAATTGTTGCAGTTGGTGTAGTTGATGATATTCGTAATGTGAGTGCAAAAATGCGCTTAGCAATTCAAATATTGGCAAGTGCTGCTGCTCTTTATTTTCTAGGGGGATTTCAACGCTTGGATTTTGGATTTTATGTGTTCGAAAATGTTTATATACTAACACCAATTGCTCTTATTGGCTTTGTTTGGTTTATCAACCTATTCAATTTCCTTGATGGAATAGATGGGTATGTAGGTATTGAAACAGTATTTATTTTCCTTTTCATTGCTGTTATGTTCCAAGATGTGTATGCTTTGCTGTTAAGTGTTGCTGTAGCAGGCTTTTTAGTTTGGAATTGGCAACCAGCAAAAATATTTATGGGTGATGTTGGCAGTACTCTTATCGGATTTAATGTGGCAATTTGCATGACGTATTACTCAAATTCAGAGCAATTATCCGTTTTTATATTTCTAATAATTACATCTGTTTTTTGGTTTGATGCTACATTAACATTAATTAGAAGATGGAGAAATAAAGAAAATCTTGGTGAGGCTCATTGTAAGCATGCTTATCAAAGATTAACCCAATCAGGTTTTTCGCATCAAAAGACATCTTTGCTTCTTCTTCTTACAAATGCCTTACTTGGTATTTTTGCTTATTTGGCGTATATTTATTCAGAATACCTAATGCTATTTCTATTAGCTGCAATTATTCTATTGAGCTTAATAGTAAAATATATTGATAAAAAGAAACCATTTTAGAATGAATTATTATTAATTCAAAACTCTTAGTGGAATTAGCCAAAACATATTGTCTTTTACTAAATCTGCAAAGATAATCGACTATTTATCGATTATGTATGTAATATCAGACATACGGCTCTTTATAAAAGACAGTTCAGAGTGTTTTGCAGTAAAAAGCGTAAGCCGTTTTTCAAAAAATGTATCGAAGCCTGTCCGTCAGCAGTTAGCCCTAAGAAATCGGGGTCTAGAAAATAACATTTTGAGACTCAGGTTTCGCATATTTATTATGATAAATGATGAATTTCTAATTTTGTAGAGTTTTCTTCCAAGCACTATATATCGTAGCTATTGAATAATTACGTAAATTTGTACTGTGAAAAGATTATATATTATATCGGGGTGTAATGGAGCGGGGAAAACAACCGCGTCTTATACTATATTGCCTGAAATGCTAGATTGCAAAGAGTTTGTTAATGCAGATGAAATTGCAAAAGGATTATCACCATTTAATCCTAATAAAGTAGCAATACAAGCAGGTCGCATAATGTTGACAAGGATTGGTAATTTATTAGAGAGTGGCGTTGATTTCC
>JAOZSY010000112.1:6016-8587 GCA_029939445.1 Bacteroidales bacterium | reverse complement strand
GGGACTAAAGGACGTTTTCAAAAGATTGACATAAAAAAAATGTTAAAATACTTGTAGGTTAGTGAGTATTAACTATCTTTGCTGTCTGATTAAACTACTTATGCATACAAAAAAGACAAGTTCAAGTAATAATTGAGTCCACCAAACTAATTATCACTAGGGCGCACAGGGCATACCACTAAATACTTATAAAAATAATATGGAAAAAATACTAAATAATTTATTAAAAACACCATGGCTTATACTTGCCATAACAGTTGCTATTACAGCATTTTTCTTTTTAGAAATGAAGGAAAATACTACAATGGAAACCAATCTTGATAAGTATATGCCCCAAGACCATCCTGCATTTATATATAGCGATAAAGCAGAGAAATGGTTCAATATACAGGATGGAATTATTATCGCTGTTGAGAATAAGAATGGAATATATAATAGCGAAACCCTAGATACCATAAAAAAACTAACTAAGCGTTTTCAGAAATTTGACGAAATAAATAAAAACGATGTTACATCACTTTATAATGCTGACAATATTGTTGGTACTGATGACGGTATGGATGTAAAACGTTTTTATAAGCGAGTACCAAATACCAAAGAGAAATTATTGAGTTTACAGGAGAATGTTCGTAAAAATGATATGATTTATGGACGATTAGTTTCCGAAAATGAACAAGTAACCGTAATCATTGCAGAGATTGGAGATGATGTATTTACTCAACAATTTTATAATGAGATTTTGGAATCAGCAAAGATGTCAGAAACTAATGATATAAAAATCCATGTTGCTGGCCGTCCAATTGTAGAAGGCGAAATGGCTTTATTAGGTCCTGCTGATATGAAAAAGATGATCCCAATAGTAATACTCGTGATTATAATAGTATTATTCTTTACTCTAAAAAGTGTGAAAGGCACTTTGATAACAATAGGTGTGGTTTTCTTTTCAACAGTATGGGCTTTTGGCCTAATGGCTACGGTTGGTATTCCCATTTACGCAGTTTCTACAATGATTCCAGTAATGCTTATTGCCATAGGAGTAGCCGATGGAATTCATTTATATAGTCATTTGCATACTTATATTGATCATAATCCTAAGGCCAGCAAACTTGATGCTACAAAAGATATGATTATCCATATGTGGAAACCTGTAGTAATGACTTCTATCACAACTGCAGTTGGCTTTATGTCATTACTTACATCAGAGGTTTATCCTGTAAAATATTTTGGAATATTCACCGCATTCGGGGTATTGATGGCAATGGTATTTTCATTAGTATTTTTGCCTGCTGCAATTATGATTTTCGGAACTCCTAAAGCAAAAAAAATAAACCAAAATGAAGACAAGGAAGGTCATTCTCATTCTAAACTTGCAAATAATTTTGCTGCAACAGTAATAAAAAATAAATATATTTCTATAATTGGTTCGGCTTTAATTATTGTACTATCGATAGTAGGAATGCAGAAAATATGGATAAACTCAAGCTTCTTAGATAAATTTGAAAAAGACAGTGATATTGTTCTCACAGATAAGTTTATAAATGAAAACTTTGGAGGCACAAGCTCGCTTAATTTAATACTTGACTCCGAAGGGAAGAAAGACGTATTCAAAGAGCCTTCTGTTCTTAAATTGGTTGACAAGATGCAAAAGGATGTAAATGCACAGCTGCAAGTAGTTGGTAACACATTTTCTCTTGCCGATTATATAAATAGAATGAATAAGGTAATGAATGCTGATAAGGAAGAATTTAATACTATTCCCGACAATAAGAATATGATAGCCCAATACTTATTGCTATACGAAATGTCTGGCGATCCTGAAAACCTAACTAAGGTAGTTGATTACAATTACGAGAGAATAAATATAACTTTTCAGCTTAAGAAAGATGATTCCAAGTCAATAAATTCTGCTCTAGATATAATTCATTCTTACGAAGATGAGTTTAACAATATGGGAATAAGCCTTAATTATGCAGGCAGTGGTTATAAAGGCTTGGTATTTACCGACCTGATACTTGAAGGGCAAATAAAGAGCTTAATATTATCGCTAATTATTATCATCGTGCTTATCTCTATAATGTTCAAAAATATTAAGATTGGCTTTATTAGTTCAGTACCCATTATACTAACTGCTGGAATTAGTTTTGGGATTATGGGCTTTTTGAATATACCTTTAAGTACCACAACTGCCCTACTATCAAGTATTGCCATTGGAATAGGGATTGATTATGCGGTTCATTTTCTAGAGCAGTATCGAATTAATGCCGCAATATCTGATGATAAAGTAAAAGTTGCACAACTTACAATGGCACATTCTGGCAAAGCTATTATATTTAATGCAATAGTAGTAATAGCAGGCTTCTTAGTACTTATGTTTTCGGTGTTTCCACCAAATAGAGAATTAGGAGCATTAGTTTCTTTAAATATGTTTACAAGCTTTGTTGGCACAGTTACTATTATGTTAGTATTACTAAATATTTCTAAAATCAAATTTAAAAAAGAAAAAAATGATACAATGGATTAATTATACAATTATATAATGAAAGAATGATACAATGAGTAATGATACAATGA
>JAOZSY010000112.1:0-5916 GCA_029939445.1 Bacteroidales bacterium | reverse complement strand
AGTAATGATACAATGAGTAATGATACAATTATATAATGAAAGAATGATACAATGAATTAATTATACAATGATCCAATGAGTAATACTGAAGTTCATCATTATACCATTGAACCATTGAACCATTATACCATTGAACCATTATACCATTCATTATACCATTGAACCATTGAACCATTATACCATTGAACCATTATACCATTAAACCATTGAACCATTATACCATTGAACCATTGAACCATTGAACCATTGAACCATTAAATAATTAAAAAATAAACAAGATGAAAACAATAAAAATAATAATAGTGGCAGTGATTGTTGCGGCAAGCTTAAGTGCAAATGCACAAATGACTGGAAGAGAAATAGTAGAGAATGTATATACTAGACCTACTGGCGATGATCAAACATCAATTATGACAATGACACTTACTAATAAAAGTGATCAAACTCGTGTTCGAAAGATTAAACAATACAGTAAAGATTTGGGAGATATAGAAAAGAGTATTATGTTTTTCATGTCGCCAGCAGATGTAAAAAACACGTCATTTATGAATTGGTCTTATGATAATGATAAGTCTGATGACCAATGGATATATCTGCCAGCATTAAAAAGAGTTAAGAGGATATCTAGTGATAGTAAGAGTGACTATTTTATGGGTTCTGATTTTACCTATGACGATTTAGGAGATCGCAAACTTGATGCAGATGCACACAAACTTCTCAAAGAGGAAACTGTTGATAATCAAGAATGTTATGTTGTAGAAAGTGTTTCTAAGGATGAGGATTATATGTATTCTAAAACTATAACTTGGATTAGGAAAGACAATTATGTAGGTGTAAAGAAAGAGTTTTATGATGAAGATGATGACCTTATAAAAATCCTGTCTATCAAAGGTATAAAACAGATATCAGGATTGTGGATAGTTACACATTCTGAAATGAAAAGTGTACAAAAAAATCATAAAACAGTAATAAAACTTACTGATATTAAAGTAAACACAGGAGTTTCTACTTCTAAATTTTCTGAGAGAATGATGACTCGTGGAATATAACACTTTTAAGAAAAAGGCTTGGTAGAGACTATTTTACATAAACTATTTCA
Organism: Bacteroidales bacterium; assembly: GCA_029939445.1. GTDB lineage: Bacteria > Bacteroidota > Bacteroidia > Bacteroidales > UBA1556 > UBA6267. The sequence goes on along the minus strand of JAOZSY010000112.1, from coordinate 4,817 downwards.
CTAATTAAGGGATAAAAAATAACTAATTATGAATATAAGGCGCATTATAATAGCAGCAATCGCAATACTATTCGTTGTGAGTTTGAAAGCTCAGAATGTAGATATATCAGGCTTTGCAAGAACCTACGAAGGCGTTACTTTTAAGGATGGTGATTTTGCTATTATACAGCAAACATTAAATCTAAACTTTGAAAAACGTGGCGAAAAGGTAGCTTTTAAGGCAAATCCTATGATTTATACGTATAATGCTGATAGCGTATATTTTACTATGCGTGAGATTTATATGGATCTGTATTTCGATAATTTTGACCTGAGATTAGGTAAGCAACAAATCGTTTGGGGAAAAGCTGATGGTGTATTTATTACTGATATTGTATCGCCATTGAATCTATCAGAATTCTTACTTCCTGATTTTGACGAAATTAGAATTGGAGTTATTGCTGCAAAGCTAGACTACTATATTGGAAGTGGAACTATTGAGGCTATTCTTATTCCACAATTCTCGCCAACCATACGTCCAGCAACAAACTCTATATGGTATAATGAGCCAAGTTTTCCAGCAACACCAACCTTCGATTGGAGCAATAGTGAAATAGCTCCTTCACTTGCAAATAGCGAATTCTTTCTGAAATACTCGCAGATGACCTCATTTGTAGATTTTGAAATAATGGGAGGATATACTTGGGATGATAACCCTACAATGCATGTGCAGAAAGAATTTGGCATGGACACCTCCACTATGCCACCAAAACCATATCTCAAAGGATTAAATATTATGCCAGAGCATCACAGGCTTACTGTTGGCGGAGGTTCTTTTAGCTCCGAAATTAAAGGAATTATTTTGCGTGGAGAGGCTGCATATTATAATGGCAAATATTTTCAGACTGAAGATCAGAATGCTGTAGATGCAATAGTTCAGAAAGATTATTTAAATTATGTTATTGGACTCGATTTTAATATTGGCTCAGTTAAAATGAGTACACAATTTATTCAAAAATATATTCTTGATTTTGATAATAAAATGATTGATGATGAAATAAATAATATGGCAACATTCCTAATTCATTACGATATGTTGCGAGAAACTCTTCATCTTGACCTATTCTCCTATGTGGGAATAACAAATAATGATGCATTAATTCGCCCTAAAATAACTTACGACTTTGATGATAGTTTTTCTATCCTTCTTGGTGGAAACATTTTTGTTGGAGATGAAGATGGACAATTTGGACAAAACAAAGACAACTCTATGATTTACACTAAGCTTAAATATAATTTCTAATGGTTAAAGTTCTAGTAATTAGTTTATCATTTATTTTGTTGTCAGTAGCTGCATTTTCTCAAAAAGCAGATGACATAATTGGCAAGTATCACTTACCAAATAAAATTGATGTAGAGATTTATAAAATTGATGATAAATATTTTGGGAAAATAATTAGACTTAATGATTTTGAGGACGGCCAAACATTAGATATTAATAACTCTGATGAAGCAAAACAGAATACCCCAATATTGGGCATGGAAATCATTAAAAACCTTGAGTTTGATTCACAAAATAAGCAATGGATTAATGGCTCAATGTACGGAGCGGAGAAAGGTATCACATTTGACTTGAAAATAACAGAATATCGCAAAAATGAAATAGAAGTAGTGGGCTCAAAATATTTATTTTGGAAAACCCTAATCTGGAAAGCTATTTAAACTACCATATAGCAAAAGCCAATTATACTATTGTTTTATTTCATTTGTGAAGCAGAACAGCACATTGTATAAATAATCTCCCTTCAATAAGAGATCAAACTAAATAGTTTTTTGGCGATATTTTTGTTTTTACTACAAAAATTTTGACAAAAAAGAGCATTATCATTTTGATTACATTTGTAATATATTTTTTAATCAAAAACATACGCAATGGGATGGTATAATAACTTATTTACACAATATACAAATTGGATTGCTGGCCAAGGTATAATCGAGTCTACATCAATACTAATTGGAGAAGTTACTGTATTTGCAATATCATTTCTCCTTTTTATTATAGTAAATAGAATAATAACAAGTATAGTTCTACAATATCTAAAGGTATTGTCAGATAAGTCCAAAACCAATATCGATAATTTACTCTTTGACAATAAAGTGCCAAATTATTTTATCCACATAATTCCTGTTTTTATCTGGCTAATTTTTCTTGACGACATCTTTGTAGAGGCAGTGATATTAGAATTCTTTACAGTACTCTTTCTAAAACTATATATGGTTTATTTAGTTATAAGAGGAATTAATGCAGCTCTTGTTTCTGTAAATAGCATTTATGAAAGAAGAGAGAAGAGTGTGAAAAGATCCATAAAATCATATATACAAGTTCTACAAATTATAGTAATGACAGTTGGTGTATTAGTGGTTATATCAATTATTATTCAGAAAGACATTAGCTATTTAATTACTGGTATTGGTGCCTTTGCGGCAGTTCTTATGTTGGTCTTTAAGGATAGTATTCTTGGTTTTGTTGGCGGAATACAAATAAATGCTAACGATATGCTTCGCCCTGGCGATTGGCTTTCTGTGCCAAGTGCAGGAGCTGATGGCACCGTTATAGACATTTCGCTTACCACTGTTAAAATCCAAAATTGGGATAAAACCATTAGCACAATTCCTACTTATTCGCTGGTAATGGGTTCTTTTCATAATTGGCGAGGAATGGAAGAAAGTGGTGGTAGAAGAATTAAAAGAGCAGTAAATATTGATATGCAGTCGATAAAATTTGTAGATAAAGAAAAGCTTGATGAGCTTAAAAAAATTAAACTTCTAAAATCTTATATTGATAAAAAGGACAAGGAATTAATAGATTATAATGCAAAAAATGGCGACGAAACTACTACATATAATGGGCGTCATCAAACTAATATTGGCCTATTTAGAGCCTATGTAGTTGCATATCTTAGGGCTCATAAGGAAGTAAATCAAGACATGACTTTCCTTGTGCGACAATTGCCTTCAACAGAGAAAGGACTACCGCTAGAGGTTTATATATTTAGCAAACGACAAGAGTGGGCAGTTTATGAAGATATTCAATCTGATATTTTTGATCATTTATTCTCTATTATACCTGAGTTTGAACTAAGAATATTTCAGAACCCTACAGGAAATGACTTTAGAAATTTAAATATATAATAAGTCTATAATGAAATACCTATTGTCTTTTCTTCTTATTTTCAGTTTTGCACCAGTAATGTCGCAAACAGATAATGGAGTATTGATGAATCAGGTATTGGTAGATTCGGTACATAGACGATATAACCCTTCATTAGGAAAAATGGTTTATAGAATAAAACTCGATTTAATTAATAATGACAAGCGAATTATTAAAGGTTTTTTGTACCAAACAAAAGATTCGTCTATAGTTTTGTACGATCCAATAGGTGTTATTAATAGAACTAGCAGTATTAACAAAAATTTTGAATATAGAACGTGGTCAGTAGATGTAAACAGGATAAACACATTAGAATATAGACGTAATAATAGCGTTGGTCAAGCTGCTGGAATAGGCGCTGCAATAGGCTTTGCAGCAGGAAGTTCTCTTTATTTAATAGATTATAGCGATTTAATAAGTCCTAAGATTAAATTTTTTGTTTATACAATACCATTAACCATGGCAGGGACAATAATAGGGGTTTTTATTGGTAAAAAGTACAATTATATTAAAATAGAAGGCAAAAAAACTATTTACGATAATTATAAGAAAGAACTTAAGGCATTTTCTGTTTTAGATTAATAACTTTCTTCTTATCATAAATTGAAAGTATTAAATAAGATAAATATTCTTTACACTCAAAGTATTGATATGGATTTAAGCATACTAAATAAAGGTATTTATATTCTTAAGTTTATTGATGAAAATGATGGTAGTACAATGTATGGTAAACTAATAATACAATAGTGATGAAACAAGTATATTTAATATTTTATGTTGTTCTATTTATCTCATCTTTATCAGCGCAATCTCCATTTAATCAAACCTATGGAGGAGCTGATTTTGAAGCTTCCGTTTTCATAAACACATATAATTCAACTCAATTTATGATGAGCATAACAGAGGAGTACCAATCAAATAAATATCGCTCCTATATTATGTATTGTGATAAAGATGGTAATCACCAAAAAGGAAACAGCATAAATAATTATGTTTATGAAATCACAAATTCTATATTTCTTTCAAAAAATTCAACTGTTATTAATACGGGGTTTTATCACAATAATTCTGATTTAGATATTCTAATTCAGAAAACAGACACCTCTGGAAATGAATTATGGATAAACAATTTTGGAGGAAGTAGTACTGATTTTTCTACAGATGCTATTTTATTAGCAGATAGCGGAGTTATAATAGTTGGTACTACGGAAAGTTATGGGGCAGGTGGTAGAGATGTTTATATAATACGCACCGATAAAAATGGTGATAGCCTATGGACAAGGTTCTACGGAAATAGTAGCGGACAATCTGCCTATGGAATTGAAAGAGAAAGTGATTCTGTCTATGTGGTAGCTGGGAAATGGGGTAATTTAAACAATAACTCAATGGATGCCTTTGCAATGAAAATAAATTTACAAGGAGACACATTAGATTTTAGGCTTTATGGAAATCATCTTCAAAACTTTGGACAATCATTATGCAAAACAGCAGACAATGGTTATGCCATAGCGGGGTGGAGTACCTATGATTATGGAGGCTATTATTCACCTGATGCAGTTCTTTATAAATTAGATTCAAATCTTAATCTAAAATGGACAAAGTATTATGGCACTCTAGGTAATGAGGA
>JAOZSY010000330.1 GCA_029939445.1 Bacteroidales bacterium | reverse complement strand
TGCAGCTACAGGAACTCTTGCTGTAGGTATTTTTCCTCCTATACGCCCAATACATACAGGGCGTTGGTCGCCAATTGGAAAGCAAGTAAAAGTTCTTTTTACTGATAAACCACATTGTACAGATTGCCTAAATGGTGAGGCTTGTGCTTGTATGATGAGCATTTCGGCAGAGGAGGTTTTTGATAGTTTATAATTCAGGAATAATACTTTTTTCTAATAATGATACCAATAATAATTCTTACGGTAATACTTACTATTGTTTCTTTTGTTTTCGATAAAAAGAAGACCAAAAAGGCTGTAAAAAAAGGTATGATGATGTTTGTGAAAATTCTGCCAACATTATTATCAGTGATAATAGTTGTTAGTGTGGTTTTATATCTAGTTTCTGACGAATTATTAATAGAATATTTGGGTAAGGAGGCAGGGCTTGGAGCTTATGTTTCGGCCGCAGTTATAGGTTCTATTTCCATAATTCCGGGTTTTATTGCCTATCCTCTGGCTGGCATTCTGCTGAAAACAGGAGTTAGTTTTTCGGTATTATCAGTATTTATTACAACACTTAAAATGGTGGGAATTCTTACTATCCCCATTGAGGCAAAATTCTTCGGTTATAGAACAGCAATTATTCGAAATTCACTAAGTTTTGTGGGGGCTATTCTTGTTGGAGGCACAATGGCATTAATCTATTATTATATTTAGTATGTGGGAGATATATAAAAAATACAAATATGATTTTCCGATAATAATTGCTTTTATCGTTTTTGTGCTGCTGTCATATTTTTATAGTTATAATCCTGGTATTAGCATATTTGAAGACAACTTTTGGGGCTTTATAAAAGAGATGATATTGGCATTGCCAGTTATGTTTATTCTTGTGGGCTTATTTGATGTATGGGTATCGCGCGAGAAAGTGCAAAAGCACGTTGGTGAATCGTCGGGCATAAGAGGAATGATGCTAATAATGCTGCTAGCATTTATTCAAGCAGGACCAATATATGCAGCTTTTCCCGTGGCTTATATTTTATGGAAAAAAGGAACTTCACCACGCAATATATTTATTTATTTGAGCTCGGCATCCATTGCAAAAATTCCCATGATAGCCTTTGAAATAGGTTTCTTGGGATTAAAATTCTCACTGCTAAGAATCATTATTAGTATTCCAATCTTTATTATTGTTGCAACAATTATGGGAAAATATTTCACAAAGAATAATTATGAGGTAAAGAATGGCTAATTTTCTCTTAAATAATACGCATAGTATGGAAATTGACAGAAAACCACTCTGCTAATTATCACAATAATAATAAACTAAGCGATATTTGAAAGTATTATCTTTGTGCAAATTATGAAGAATACAATAAAGCAAATATCCACAATATTATTCCTGATGTACTATGTAGTACTTTCTGCAGGAATGAATATCAGCTTTCACTATTGTGAGGGCGGTTTGTCGGATGTTGCAATCATGAATAATTCTACTTATTGTGAACTTCATTCTGCAAAATCTTGCGATACTGATATTCACGATCATATTGAAATAGAGGGGCTTCATTGCGATGCTGATGAAGCACACCATTGTTGTTCTAATGAGGATCTTTATCTTACTTTAGATCTTAGTCCTATTTTTTCGATGATTAATTTTAATATTCAGAATATTGAAATAGATATTAAAACCATAGATAATAATACTGAAATAGAAGAAATCAGCATTTCTGAAAGCGCTAATTTTATCTCACAGAAAAAACAGTCTTATCCTCCGCCTTATCTGGCATTTCACTCCCTAGTTTTTTACGCGTAATTGTAATTTGAATATAAGCAAACAGGATAATTATGTCTAATAATTATTCAGATATTTTTAATTTAACAATACATAAAAACAAAAGAGATGAACAAAAATATAATTCTAATAATAGTAATGCTATTTGCTTTCGGGAGTATTAACCTGATGGCTAATGATAATAGTATTGATAGTGATTTTGCAAACCAATTAATGGAAATATCAAAAGCTAAGGATATCCGTACCGATACCATTCATGTGGATGGTAATTGCAATATGTGTAAAAATAGAATTGAGAATGCCGCCCTAATTCGAGGGGTAAAAAAAGCAGAATGGCATAAGCATCACGATCATTTAGTAGTGATTTATGATGCAAATAAAGTTACTTCCTTAGAAATAGAGAAAGCTGTGGCAGAGGTTGGTCACGATACCCCAAATTATAAGGCTGATGATAAGGTTTACGATGCTTTACCAAAATGCTGCCTATACAGAGAAGAGGGAGCTCGTACTCACTAAAATGAAAGCCTTATTTATTGGGCTCCTAAGTTTTTTTATTGTCACTTTTGGTTTTTCTCAAGAAGAAGAGCATAATCATAAGGAAATAATAGAAGGCTTTGTATTCGGTACACAAGTCGATGGGAGCAAACAAGCTTTGGTGGGAGCAAACCTGCAATGGGAAGGACAAAATGCTGGAGCCATTAGTGGTGCAGATGGCAGCTTTAAGCTTAAACGTAATAAAAAAACTGCAATTCTTATTATTAGCTATATCAGCTATAATAGCGATACTGTAGATATG
>JAOZSY010000329.1 GCA_029939445.1 Bacteroidales bacterium | reverse complement strand
TACTTGGTTCAAGTTGCAAACGCAAAGTATAGTTATTTTTAGAATTATTAGTTTTTATCAAACATATACTTGCAAAAAATCGTTCATAACTACTCTTTTTATAGAGAAAGTAAATGATATTTTATATTATATATAATACATTAAGTACGTAAAAAACAGTAAATCAGGAAAATAGACTCAGCAGCCCTTTGTTGTTAAAATGTGTTAAGAATTAATTAAAATAGTATATTTGCAGCCTTGAATATTAATGCCCTAAAATAGTGCTAAATCAAATTCATTAAAATTATTAATTTATTTTGATTGTATCGAACTTGTTAGGGGCTGTTTTATAATTATTAATTTATAAATATGAATAAAATACTATTATTATTATTAGTTTTCTCTTTTAATACTCTTTTTGCTCAAGATATTGATATCCATGGCACAGTAAAGGATGCAAAAGATGGAAGTACAATGGTTGGAGTTAATGTGCTTCAACAGGGTACTCAAAATGGTGTAGTTACCGATATCAACGGAAATTTTTCTTTAACAATACCAAAAGGTTCTACCGTTGGTTTTTCATTTATTGGTTATTTGAAAAAAGAAATGGTTTTTAATGAATCACAAACAGTAACTATTGAGTTAGCTGCTGAGAATACTACATTGGATGAATTGATTGTAATTGGATATGCTACTCAGCGAAAGTCTGATAAAACGGGTGCTGTTGCTACAATTAAAGCCGAAGAGCTTAATGGTGGTATGCTTACAGACCCTGTGCAAGCTATGCAAGGAAAAGCTGCAGGTGTTACTATTACTAAAGGTGGTGGTGATCCAAATTCTGGTTTTACAGTTAAAATACGTGGAGCTTCAGGTTATGAATCTAATACTGACCCTTTATATGTAATTGATGGAGTGCCAGGTGCTGACCCTACTATACTTGCCCCAGACGATATTGCTTCTTATAATATTCTTAAGGATGCAGCGAGTACTGCAATCTATGGATCTAGAGGTGCAAATGGTGTAATTATTATTACCACTAAACAAGGTGGTGATGCTAAAGGAGAATGCGACGGTTCTTATAGCCGTGTTGATTTTAATTCGCAAGTATCATTTGATTGGGTAGCCAATAAAGTTAAAATGATGTCGGCTCAAGAAATGAGAGATTTTGTAAGTGGACCTCTATTAAGTGATGCACAAAAAACTAATCCTAGTTATACCGCTGATAGTATTTTTAATGATGGTGGTGCTTCTACCGATTGGCAAGACGAAATATATAGAATGGGAGTTTCTTATTCTACTAACTTAAGCCTTAGTGGTGGTAATAATACTACAAATTATGTAGCTTCGGTTACTCGTGCTACATGGGAAGGTGTTATGAAAGGAACTTCTAAAGAAAGAACTTCTGCTCGTTTTAATGTAAATCATAAAGCATTTGATGATAAAGTTCTATTCTCAGGAGGTTTAATTACTTCTTTCGAAGAAAACGACTATGAGAGTTATGGCGGATGGGGTAAAGAAGATATTATTTATCAAGCACTATCTAGAAACCCAACTGACCCTGTATATAATGATGATGGTACTTATTATAAATCTAATCGTGTTTTTAATTATGAAAACCCGATTGCTACTATCAATGAAATTACAAATACTCGTACTGCAAAAAAACTTTTAGGTAATTTTAAAGTAGATTATGAAGTAATTAAGGATTTACATATTAATGCAAACCTTGCATATATTCGTAATGATGATAAAACAGATTATTTCCGCCCTTCGGGATTGTTTTCTGGTGCTGATAATGGTTTTGGTAAAAAGCAGTATAATAATTACCAACAAAAATTAATGGAACTAACAGCTAATTATACTAAAACTATAAATGAAAAGCATAACCTAACTTTTCTTGCTGGTTATTCATATCAAGAGTCTATCTATGATGGATTTTATGCTCAAGCAGGTGATGCTCAAAGTCCTCATGCAGGACCGAGTAATCTTCAAACTTTGGGTTTAGTAAAATATGGTGATGTTGGCTCTTGGAAAGGGAAGTCTGAATTAGTAGGTTTCTTTGGTAGGGTACAATATAATATGGATAGAAAATATTATGTTTCTGCTTCTTTACGTCGCGATGGTAGTTCTAAATTTGGAGCAAACAATAAGTGGGGTTGGTTTCCAACAGCAGCTATTGGTTGGAATATGGATAAGGAAGACTTCATGAAGAATATTAATTGGTTAGATCAATTAAAAGTTCGTGCTAGTTTTGGTATTGCAGGTAACCAAGAGATTGGCGAATACCATAGTCAATTATTATGGCAACCTTCGGGTCTGGCAATAAATCCAGAAACTGGTAAAGAGGTTGTAACTTTCAGCCCAGCACAGAATGCTAATCCAGATTTAAAATGGGAATCTACTTCTGAAATAAACTTAGGTATTGATTTCGCATTCTTTGATAGTAGATTAAGCGGTTCATTAGAGGTTTATAGTAAAATAACTGATGATTTACTTGGCTCTTATGCAGTGCCAGTGCCACCAAATTTGGCTTCAACAACGTGGGCTAATTCAGGTTCTATTAAAAATAGCGGTATTGAGCTTTTTGTTCAAGGT
>JAOZSY010000328.1:522-2581 GCA_029939445.1 Bacteroidales bacterium | reverse complement strand
GTGGAGCAAATGTCTCCAATAGTAATATTGTGGTTGTGGATATCACCTCAGCAAATGGTAGCGGTGCTTATAATATTCTTGCAAATATTTTAATTGATACAGGATTAACTAATGTTGTAATTAAAGATGTAGCGTTTACTAATGGTAATAGCTGCGATATTGATATCTCTAATGTTTCTTCAAGCTTTGTTATTGAGCAAACTCCTGATCTTAGCGGTTTGGCAATATTTGCTCCTGATATATGTGAAGGCGATAGTGCTATTGTATTTTTTACTAGTAATTTGCCCGATGGCAATTATCTAGCATATATGCAGTTGACTGGGTCTAATCCACTGTTTGTGGACACCATTGCTCTTGAATTAGTGCTTCATAATGGCAATACCTTGTTTAGTATTGACTCAATTAATGTGTCAGTACCTGGTTTAAATACAGTTGCAATAACAAAAGTAGTTTGTGCTACAGGGCTCAACTGTGAAAGTTTAGTCACAATTCAATGTCAATTAAATGTACTTCCTCTCCCTGACACCAATAATCTTAACTTTACTGTTGACAGCACTTGTGTTAATAGCCCAACTACAGTTTCCATTACAGGGAACCTTGTAGATGGAATATATATAATTGTTTACGATTTAGGTGGTGCAAATATTATCAATGATAAAGCGGTTGTTGTTGATTTTGTTAATGGAGATGGTACTTCAAGTTTTGAGATAGATGGTACTGACTTAATTAGTGTTGGAACTACATCTTTAACCTTAAAGCATATTGCTGACCAAACTCCTAATGCTTGCGATCTTGCAATTAATAATGGTTTTGTGGAGTTTGAGGTTGAAGAACTTCCAATTGTTAATAATGTAGATATTAATATAGATGATATTTGTATTGGAAACCCTGCAATTATTGATTTAACCTCAACACTGAATGATGGTGCATATTATATTATTTATGACCTAGTGAATTCAAACTTAAATCATGTTGTATATGATAGTATGATCGTTGTTAGTGGAAATTCTCAGCTAATAATAGATACAACATTTACAAATATTGCGGAACTAACATACGTTTCAGTATTAAGTATTATTTCGGTTCAAGGGGAGCAGTGCTCTAGTGCAATAACAATAATTGCTAAAGACAGCTTTATGGTAGAGCCTTTACCAGATTTTGGTAGTGCCGCTATATTTGCATTTGATGCATGCCAAGGTAGTGATGTTACTATATTTGGAACCAGTAATCTGCCTGATGATTCTTATACTATTTATTATGAAGTTTCAGGAGCTAATCCACTGCCTGCAAGCAGTGTTATAATTAATTTAACTCAAGGAAATGGAAACTTTATTTTTGATATTAATAGTTCTTTTATTCCTAATCCGGGGACTAATACTATAAAAATTAGTGGTGCTAGAAGTAATTCAGGACAACAATGTATTGTTGATATTACAAAAACTTCTAACTTTGAAGTTATACCAACACCGATTGTTACCAATCTTGCTATTTCCCCAGTGGATATTTGCTTGGGGATGGACGAAGTGCTTGCTGTTTCTGGTAATTTAGTAGATGATAGATATAAATTTATTATTAAGATTAATGGTTCTAATGGCTCTAATACTTATGTTTTGGAATCTAATTTCACAAATGGTGATGGTACTGGAACCCTTATCATTCCATATAATTACCTTCTTAATCCAGGTGTTGATACGGTTTCGATAATAGAGGTGATTGTTGATAATGCTACCTCATGTTCATCATTAGTAAGTAATGCAGATACAGTTTATAATATTGAAGACACCCCTCATTCTGACACTATGGATATAGTAGTGCCAAATATATGTTTAACATATCCTGCGCCAGTAGACATTGCTGGTAGTTTGCAAGATGGTGTTTACGATGTTGTTTATGAGCTTACTGGCGTTAATGCAATTGTAAATCAAAATGCAGAGCGCTATAGAACTCATTTTGGCCACCGTTGGGAATTATGGTAGTATCAATCAACAACTCACCAGAGACATGCCAGTAGAAGTCCTTTGTGGAGGCTATGCGCCGGGGTCTTATGGAATGTCATTCT
>JAOZSY010000328.1:0-512 GCA_029939445.1 Bacteroidales bacterium | reverse complement strand
AATGGAACAATGGAGGTTCCTGCAACATTATTAACAAATGTTGGATCTAATAATCTAATATTGAATTCAATTTCCAATATTACTCCTATGGCTTGCGATATTGCATTATATAAATCAACTAGTTTTATTGTAGTTCCTGACCCTGGTAGTTTAACCGTTGCAATTTCTGCTGATGGTATATGCTTAGGTTCTGATGCGGCGATAAATATTGCAAGCGCTCTAGTAGATGGTAATTATCAGTTTGTTTATAATCTTGAAGGTATAAACATTGTTAACGATATTGTTGTTGATATAACCTTAAGTAATGGAGACGGTAGTGGCTTATTTATTATCCCTGATACTTTAATTATTACTGGAGGTATCCAAAAAATTAAAGTTACCGAAATAATTGTAAGTTCTTCCTCTGCTTGTACTTCTACAGGTCTCGATATCCCTACTTCATTTAATGTAGAAGGGAATATGGATATTACTAATGAGTCATTTAGTGGTAACCTATGTCCTGGTAATGGTAT
>JAOZSY010000327.1 GCA_029939445.1 Bacteroidales bacterium | reverse complement strand
TTATACAGGTACTGGGAATATCTCCAGTGATCCTAATTTTAAGAATCCATCAAATGTTGCAGGAAGAGATCAAGAAATATCAGATTTTAATTATATTTTAGAAGTTGGTTCACCAGCAATAGATGCAGGTGATGCAGTAACAGTAGGACTAAATCTTCCAAGTAGAGATTTAATTGGAAAGAATAGAAATTTTAGCTCGAGTATAGATATGGGAGCTTATGAAGATAAGGAAGCTATGTCCTTTGGATGTTCTACAAACACTGAGCATATAACTTCAAATATGCTTTGGGATGCTAATATTATTAATATAGATTGTGATGTTACTATAGATAGTGGTGTTATTGTTACAATATTACCGGGTACAAAAGTGATTTTTAATGGTCATAAAAAACTTAATGTATTAGGTGCAATAGTGGCAAAAGGAACATCAACAGATATTATTACATTTACTGTAAACCCAGATTCAATAAATGTGGGCTGGAATGGAATCTATATAAGTAACACCATTCATAGTTATTATCCTAGTGATTCGTGTGTTTTCGATTATTGTAAATTTGAAAATACAAAAAGAACCTATTTAAATTATTACGATAATGGTGGTGCAATAGGTGTTTATCAAAGGAAAGAGATTCGTATAACGAATAGTGTATTTGATAATAATGAAGCAACAGGATATGTTCATGGTTCAGCTTTTTCTCTTAAAGAAATTTATTATGGAGATAATATAAAAATCATAAATAATACAATTACAAATAATACTAACAATTATGAAATAATCGTTATTAGTTCATGTCGTAATATTATTATTAAAAACAATAAGATATATAGAAATGATGGTCAATCTATTATTAGCATATCTTCAACTTCAGGTTTATTTGAAAATAACATAATAAATAATAATGTATCATATATTGGAGCATTGGCTGTAAGTGGGTATTCTTGGGGAGGAAGTTTTAAAATTGTAAATAATATTATTGTAAATAATAGGGGAGTTCAAGTAGGAGGAGTAAGGTATTATGATTCTGATTATAGTTTTTATAATAATACTATTGTTAATAATTACTGTGAGAGTTCTTCAGGTTCAGGAGGTATTAAATTAATAGCTTCATCAGATCCTGATATCAGGAATAATATTATTTATGGTAATATAAATTCTAGTGGCAAGAAAACGCAAATTGAATTATATAGCTATGGATCTGATCCTAAAATAAGGAATAATAATATTGAAAATGGATTAGACTCTATTGTTGGTACAGGTTCGGGTAATTTTTATTCTGGTGTTTACTCAGAAAATATAGATGTTTTGCCAGATTTCATTTTCCCTACTTCAGCCGCTGATACAGCCTATGATGGAGGAGCCGCTAATTGGGGTCTTAACCAAAGCTCTGTAATGATAAATCATGGTCGTTGCGATACTGCAGTAGATGCATATATGCCAGTAAAAGATTATGTTGGCAACACAAGGGTATATAATGGAAGAATTGATATTGGTGCTATTGAAAATCAGGAAGATATTGTAGCAGAATGTACAATAAGCTCTGATACAGAATGGGATGCTGATGTTGTAAAAGTAACATGTGACATAACTATAAATGAAGGAGTAAAGTTGACTATTAAACCTGGGACAAAAGTTCTTTTTATGGGGCATTACGAAATTAGTGTACAGGGATGTATAAATGCCATTGGTACAGCTAATAATAGAATTGAATTTATTGTGAATGATACTACAGGATTTGCTGATTCTTCAATAACTGCTGGAGGATGGAATGGGTTGAATTTTGAAAATGTAAATCCTGTGCTTAACGATTCTTCTATTATTGATTATTGTAATTTATCTTTTGCTAAAACAGGAGTTAGTAATGGTAGTTACCAAGGAGGAGCAATGTATATTGATAATTCTCCTAAATTAAGAATATCTAATTCTATTATATCAAGAAATACTTCGTTCTCAGGTGGTGGTGGAATTTTTATTTCAAATTCTAATATAGTATTTGTTAATAATGTGATTTCAAATAATACATCAGGTTATGGTGGAAGTGGAATTGATATATATGATAGTGATATGATTATTAGTAATAATACTATTGTAAATAATAGATGTTGGAATTATGGATATGGAATTTGGATTAACTCATCTGCAGTGGAATTTATAAACTGTATTATATATGGAAATAGAAAACAATACTATTCTTATACACATTATCAGCTACAGATAGCAAATTCTAATCAAGCAAAAATTATAAATTGTAATATTGAAAATGGTGAAAATGGTGTAAGTGGTGAGGATAATATTGCTTTAGTTCAGAATGTATATAATTATGATCCAAAATTTATTGAGCCTAGTTCGCAGGCAGGTTCAGAGGTTAATATTAGTAGTGCCAACTGGGCATTACAAGCAAACTCTCCTTTACTTGATATTGGAGTAGATAATGGTTTGTCATTATTAGATGCTGCAGGTAATCAACGTGTGGTTGCTAATAGTATAGATATAGGTGCATATGAGATTCAATTGTCAAGTTCCTTTATTGATATACAGCCTATTGAGCAAAGTGCTTGCCCCAATACTGATGTTAATTTCTTAACTCA
>JAOZSY010000111.1 GCA_029939445.1 Bacteroidales bacterium | reverse complement strand
ATTACCATTAAAACTAAGTTTAAGAAAATGCTGACCTCTTTTCAGTCCTTTAATATCTACATAAGTTTTAAGTCCTATTTCTTCATTTTTATCAGGCCAGTAGTTAAACCAATTAACATTGGAATACAGGCTATCGTCAATCATTACTTCTACATAAGAGGCTAATGTTTCCCCTTCTTTTAATTCTACCATACTATCATATCTCTTATTGTAAGGAATATAAATCATTAGGTGATTATCTGTAATTAATTCCGACTGAATAACTGGTGTAATAAGCATAAAATTCTCTCTTTGTACTTGATCCAAATACCTTGCATGACTCATAAAGTTATCAGAAGGAGCCATTTCCCATCTATGCTCTCTAACATCAACAACGTTAGGCCAATGCATAATTCTATAAATAGAAGTATATGTGAAAAAAGCACTTAGAAATAT
The DNA here is from genome assembly GCA_029939445.1 of Bacteroidales bacterium. GTDB lineage: Bacteria > Bacteroidota > Bacteroidia > Bacteroidales > UBA1556 > UBA6267. The sequence continues at coordinate 8,269 of JAOZSY010000111.1, read as the reverse complement.
CAATGAAATAACTCCAAGAACAGCTCGCCACTTATTTACATTTGAGCTAAAAAGATCCAACGAACGTTGATAAACAAACCTTAAAGTAATAATATCATATACCTTTAAAATTGGATACAAAATATAGCTTAGATATTTTATTTTTCTTAGAAAGCCAAATAGTATAAGGTCTACAAAATATATAAGCATTGTATAAATAACAATATTATCATTAAATGCCAACCCAAATAAACCAAAGAAATAGGTTAAGAGCAATAAAAATAATAAAGAAAAAAGAATTCCAATAAGAACCAAAGCAGTAATAATTGAAATATACATTACACTCCCCGAAGCTTTATCGATGGAAATAATCTCAATCTGCATACTTCCTCCATCTCTGAAACTATCTTTAAAAGGGATTTTATTCTTAAAGGCCTTTTCTTTTATCCCCTCAGGGAAAACATAATTTACACACACCATACCGAGCCAATATGCTCGTAACAATAAATGTACAGAGAAACCTACTGTAAGTATTTTTATTCCTAGCATTCCTAGTATTATTAAAGCATCCGTGCCTGGGAAAGCGCTTGTCATTTTCATCATTAAGCTAAAACCTAAGAATACATCTGCCAACTGAAATAAAGAGAATATTACTCCACCAGAGATTAACAGTTCTAACTCCCAAGAGTTCTCTTGCAGTTTCTTTATCCAAAGTGGAGTTTTATTAGATGATATTGTTTCATTATCTTTCATCAGATTCAATATTTTAAGGTAAGTAATAAGTTAATTCTTAGTCTGTTTATTAGTAATTACAAATATATATAATTAAATTGTAGTAATACCTTGTATATTATTTTTTTGAATGTTTATTTTTAACTATTTGAAATACAATACCAATAATTAGGTATTGGCAAGTATCCATATTAGGCAAAAGATTTGAGATAAACCATTCAAAGCGTTCCTTGCAATGGGGAAGGTCGCTTTTCTTTTATACTTACCTTCATACATCTTTTAATTTCAGTACATTTGCAATGCTAAATATTAAACAAGAATTATTTTGAATATTACAGAAAAAGAAATTGAAAAGTGCGTTATTATAGGAGTAGCTAGTGCTCAACAGAAATCTGATAAGTTAGAGGAATATCTTGACGAATTAGAGTTTCTTGTGCAAACTGCAGGGGCCAATGTCGTAAAACGTTTTACACAAAATCTCACAATTCCCAATAGTAGAACTTATATAGGGAGTGGAAAGCTTAATGAAGTTTCAGAATATGTTCGTGTTGCAGAAATCGATATGGTTGTTTTTGATGATGAGCTAAGCCCTTCTCAAATACGAAATATTGAAAAAGAGCTAAATTGCAAAATCCTTGATCGTACAAATCTTATTCTAGATATATTTGCTAAGCGCGCTAAAACTTCGCATGCAAAAACTCAGGTAGAATTAGCTCAATATCAATATTTACTTCCTCGCCTTACCGGGCTTTGGACTCACCTAGAGCGTCAGCAAGGTGGTATTGGGATGCGTGGACCTGGTGAAACAGAAATAGAAACAGACAGAAGAATTATACGTGATAGAATATCGTTGCTGAAAAAGCGATTGATAAATATTGATAAGCAAATGGCAACCCAGCGAAAAAATCGTGGTAAGCTACTAAGGATTTCACTTGTGGGTTATACCAATGTTGGTAAATCAACTATTATGAATATGCTCAGTAAATCAAAGGTATTTGCTGAAAATAAACTTTTTGCTACATTAGATACTACTGTTCGTAAAACAGTGATTCATAACTTACCATTCTTACTAGCTGATACTGTAGGTTTCATAAGAAAACTACCTCATGGATTAGTTGAGTCTTTCAAATCTACATTAGATGAAGTTAGAGAAAGCGACGTACTTATTCACGTTGTAGATATATCACATGACGAATTCGAAGATCAGATACAGATAGTAAATGAGACCCTGGCTGAAATAGGTGGGGCTGATAAACCTACAATAATGGTTTTCAATAAAATTGACGCTTATACTTTTATTGAGAAGGAAGAAGACGATTTAACCCCAAAAACAAAGGAAAATATAAGCTTAGTCGAAATGATGACTACATGGATGGCAAAAGAAAACCTCCCTTGTATTTTTATCTCTGCCAAAGAGAAAACAAATCTTCATGAGCTACGTGAGTTAATTTACTCTGAAATTAAGGAAGCACATGCTAAGCGATTTCCTTACGAAAACTTCCTCTATTAGTAAAATACTTAGTTGCAACCATAAGTTAATAGGTTTTAGGAATAGTAATATCAATTTTTTAAAGAATGATAAAAATACTAGAAACACCGCGTGATGCAATGCAGGGAATACAAAAGTTTATTCCCACGGCACATAAAGTTGATTACTTAAATGCATTGCTTAAGGTAGGTTTCGATACCATTGATTTTGGAAGTTTTGTATCGCCAAAAGCTATACCACAGATGCGCGATAGCGCCGAAGTAATAGAACAACTAAACACTAATGGCAATAATACTGAGATAGTAAGTACCATTGGAAGCCTTGGTGGTGCTAACAGAGCTTTTGAACATGACAATATAGATGGGCTAGTATTTCCTTTCTCAATTTCAGAATCATTTTTAAAGAAGAATATTAATTCAAATTTTGATAAAGTACAATTATTAAGTGACCAACTTATTGACCTTTGCGTTCAGAAAAATCGTAATCTAAAATTTTATATTGCCATGGCTTTTGGCAATCCTTATGGCGACAAATGGAATACCGATATTCTGCTTAGCTGGACAGAAAAACTACTTAAAATGGGAGTATCGGAGCTAATACTAGCAGATACAACAGGCGATGGCTCTGCCAACGATATTGCAAAAAGTTTCAATGCATTACAAGCAGAATTTCCGAACTTAAACCCTGGAGTACATTTGCATACTACAAAAGATAATTGGCATAGCAAAGTAAGTGCCGCTTACGATAATGGATGCCGAAGTTTTGATACAGTAATCGGTGGATTAGGAGGTTGCCCAATGAGTGGAAAAGCTCTTATGGGCAATTTGGACACTCTAGATTTGCTGGATTTCGCCAAAGAAAAAAGTGACGAAACCAAAACCAATAATGAGGCGATTTTAAAGGCTATGGAAATTGGAAATAGAGTTTTTTAAGGAATCATTAGAATTATTATATTACTAAGTAATTCAAAACTAAAATTTAAATAACACATATCTACCTGTATTTCTTATATTTACACTCGCGATGATAATATAGTTTTTTTAACTTTTCTGTAATAAATAATCCATTACATTTGCGCATTAATTTTGATTTAGTATTTTATCAAGATTTATATAAAAAAATAATTATGAAAACATATATTTTACTTTTTATTTTACTTTTTTCACAAGTAATGTCTAATGCCCAAACATTAGTTAGCCAATTTGATTTTCTTGTTGCTGACCTTAAAGTTGCTGCCATTGGCAATGATGGATTAAGTTATAATACAAGCGATGCTAGATTAGCATCAGGTGGAGGGGTGTATTTTATTCACTCTGGAGGCTCTACTGGAATAGACTTGGAGATTCCAAGAGCGGATTTTGAGAATTTGGAAAGTGTAACATTCTCTTTCGATTATATGCGACTTGAAAGCTTTGCTACTTTCTTCGAAATGGATGATTTCAAATTCCATATGGATGGAGGTCAAGTTAAAATTGAATATAAGGTAACTAATAATGCTAGTACAATTATTTTCAACACTGGATTCAATTTAACAAGTAATGTCAGAGTACTTGTTAAAGTTTCATATGATAAAGCTACAGGAGTTATGGAAGTATATGAAAACAATAACCTAAAAGCATCTAATACTACTACTGCAGGAGAATCTCTAGATTGGTCTACTGCTTCAGGGAATGCATTTGTGGGCGTTGAAATGGACGGATCTGGCTCATCTACTGCTAGCTTATATCAATTTCAAATATATGACGAATCTTCTGATGGAACTTTACCAATTGAACTAATAAGTTTCTCTGCTGAGAAACTTAGCACAATGAATGTTCTTAACTGGGCTACAGCCTCTGAAATAAACAATAGTTATTTTGAGATTCAACGCTCTACTGATAATAAAAACTTTAAGACCATAGATACTAAAACAGGTGCTGGCAATTCAAATAAAACCATAAACTATACATATTACGATTATAATACTATTAATTCTACAGTATATTATCGCTTAATGCAAGTTGATTTTGATGGTAAATTCGAATATTCAAACTCAGTAGCAGTTAATCAGAACACTACAGATAATTCCATAATATATCCAAATCCTGTAGGTAAAAATGAAGTATTTAATATTATTGCAGAGCAAGGTTCATTGGTAAGTATTTTTAATTCTTCAGGACAAAAGGTGTCTGAATATAGAGTTAGCTCTAAAATACAAAGCCCTGAAGTAATAAAAAATGCGGGAATATATTTTATTACTATCTATGATGAAACTGGAAATACTATCTCATCTAAATCGTTAATCGTAAAATAAAACTTACGAAAGTTTATTTCAAAAAAAATAGTCATTTGTATTTAAACAAATGACTATTTTTTTTGTCTTATAATTAAGCCGCTCTAAAACTCAGCTTGCTTAGGAGCCCGAGGAAAAGGAATTACGTCGCGGATATTGCCCATACCAGTAACAAATAACATCAGTCTTTCAAAACCTAAGCCAAAGCCACTATGAGGCACAGAGCCAAATCTTCTAGTATCTAGATACCAATACATTTCATCTTGAGGAATATCCAAGGCATCCATTTTAGATTTAAGAGTTTCTAAATCAGATTCTCGTTCTGAACCACCAACTATTTCACCAATTCCAGGGAAAAGAATATCCATAGCACGAACTGTTTTACCATCATCATTAAGCTTCATATAAAAAGCTTTGATATTTGCAGGATAGTCAATAAGAATAACTGGCTTTTTGAAATGCTTCTCAACCAAATAACGCTCATGCTCAGATTGTAGATCTGCACCCCAACCTTCAATTATATAGCTAAACTTCTTTTTCTTATTAGGTTTAGAATTTCTAAGGATATTAATAGCCTCAGTATAAGTTACCCGCTCAAACTTATTATCAACAACAAAGTTAAGCTTTTCAATAAGTTCCATTGAACGATCAGCCTCTTTCTTACCTTTTTCTTCCTCTTGAAGGCGTTTTGATAGAAACTGAATATCATCCATACAATTATCCAAGGCATACTTAGCTAAATACTGAAGCATATCCTCAGCAAGGTCCATATTATCGACAATATCATTAAAAGCAACTTCAGGCTCAATCATCCAAAATTCTGATAAGTGACGAGTAGTATTTGAGTTCTCAGCGCGGAAAGTAGGCCCAAAAGTATAAACCTGACCCATTGCCAATGCAGCAAGTTCAGCCTCTAGCTGTCCACTTACAGTAAGGTTAGTTTTCTTTCCAAAAAAATCTTTTTTATAATCTATCTCTCCATCCTCGGTTAAAGGTGGATTTTTTTCGTCCAAGGTAGTTACTTGAAACATCTCTCCTGCTCCCTCTGCATCAGAAGACGTAATAATTGGTGTATGAATATTATAAAATCCTCTATCGTTAAAAAATTGATGAACACCAAAAATCATAGCATGACGAATACGAGTAATAGCACCAAAAGTATTAGTTCGAAATCGTAAATGAGCTATCTCACGAAGAAATTCCAAAGAGTGTTTCTTTGGTTGTAGTGGATATTCTTTTGGGTCAGCATTACCAAGCACCACAAGTTTCTTAGCAACAACTTCCATCTTTTGGCCGCCACCTTGCGACTCAATCAACTCCCCCTCTACAGAAAGAGAAGCGCCTACGCCTACGCCATCCATAATGGTTTCGCCAAGTTCAGAAAAATCTACTACAACTTGAATATTATTAATTGTAGAACCATCATTAAGAGCTATAAAAGCTACATTCTTACTCCCTCTACGATTTCTAATCCAACCTTTTACAACAACTGTACGGTCGAAATCTTCAGACTTCAATAAGTTTTTTATTATAGTTCTTTTCATGATAATAATGTTCTATTTATTAATAATATTTCAGACTGCAAAAAAACAAAAAATTTAGCTATAAAACTATGAATAATAATATTTAGTTATTGTAATATCCAATATTCTTATTCCATATTTTTATATGGCTAAAGCCATTGGTATGTATTAAAAATATTTGGGCTAAAGCCCCATTTACGTATAATTTTAATAGGGATGGCATAAATGCCACCCCTTATTATCCATTTTTAAATCCAACAACAATAGCGGTCACCACCCCAATGGATGTGTCCAATTCCCAAAATCATAAAACAATCACACATAATAGTACACACAATATTTTATATATAATAATTCACCCTCTCCGACACATCATTAGGCAGGGGATTTCCTTCGGCAAACTCAGGATGACAGCCATGCCTAATGAATACAATGCGGGCTTTAGCCCAAACATAAAATAATCTTAGAATAACCCACAAAAAAAAGCCCTCAATCTAATTAAAGAATGATGGCTTTCATATATTTTAAAGAATTTTCTATTTATCCTTTACATCAGCAATTAGCTTAGCAGCAAAAAATTCTCTATTCATTTTAGCTATATGCGAAACAGAAATTTCCTTAGGACATTCTTGCTCACAAGCATAAGTATTAGAGCAATTTCCGAAACCTAGCTCATCCATAGTAGCAACCATATTTTGCACACGGCGCTTAGCTTCAATTTTACCTTGTGGAAGGTGAGCAAATTGAGAAACCTTAGCTGCAACGAATAACATTGCTGAAGCATTTTTACAGGTTGCTACACAAGCACCACATCCAATACAAGAAGCAGCATCCATTGCAGTATCCGAATCAACTTTAGGTATAGGAATAGAATTTGCATCAGGCACACCACCAGTATTCACTGAGATATAACCACCTGCTTGAATAATTTCATCAAAAGCACCACGATTTACAATCAAATCCTTAATAATAGGAAAAGCTTTCGCTCTCCAAGGTTCAATATAAATTGTATCGCCAGTTTTGAACTTACGCATATGCAGCTGACAAGTAGTAATTCCTGTATCAGGGCCATGTGGTCGTCCATTAATATAAAGGCTACATGTACCGCAGATTCCCTCACGACAATCGTGATCGAAAGCTACAGGGTCGCCACCTTCTTCAATTATACCTTGGTTAAGTACATCCAACATCTCAAAGAAAGAGCTGTCAGGAGAAACGCCAGCAACTTTATAGTCAACCATCTTACCTTTTGCATTGGTATTGGCTTGGCGCCATATTTTTAGTGTTAAATCCATAATTCTTATCTTTCTTATTTATAGTTACGTTGTACCAACTCAATGGCTTCAAAAGTTAAATTCTCTTTGTGCAATTCTTGAGGAACATTATCGCCTTTATATTCCCATGCAGAAACATAAGCAAAATTCTCATCATCACGTTTAGCCTCACCTTCTTCAGTAGCACTTTCCTCACGGAAGTGACCACCACAACTTTCGGTACGGTCTAAAGCATCACGAGCCATCAATTCTCCTAGCTCAAGGAAATCTGCAACACGACCAGCTTTTTCAAGCTCTACATTAAACTCTGCAGTATCGCCAGGGATTTTTACATCCTTCCAGAATTCTTCACGTAACTTAGGAATTTCTACTAAGGCTTTATTCAAACCTTCTGCATTACGAGCCATTCCAACATTTTCCCACATTATATGACCAAGCTGCTTATGAAATGAATCCACTGTCTTAGTTCCTTTAATGTTCATCAATTTATCTATCTTAGCTTGAACTTCACCTAGTACTTCGTTAAATTCTTTCTCATCACCAGTAAAACGTGGCACATGAATTTGATCTGATAAATAATCAGCAATAGTATATGGAAGTACGAAATAACCATCAGCCAAACCTTGCATTAGAGCCGAAGCACCAAGACGGTTAGCACCATGATCAGAGAAGTTAGCCTCACCAATTGAATATAAACCAGGTATAGTTGTCATAAGATTATAATCTACCCAAAGTCCACCCATAGAATAGTGAATAGCTGGATAAATCATCATAGGAGTTTCGTAAGGATTATCATCAACTATTTTCTCATACATCTGGAAAAGGTTACCATAACGAGCCTCAACAACGCTCTTGCCTAAACGGCCAATAGCTTCGCTAAAGTCAAGATAAACAGCAAGACCAGTTCCTAGTCCTACACCATAACCAGCATCACAACGCTCCTTAGCAGCACGCGATGCAACATCACGAGGCACTAGATTACCAAATGCAGGATAACGAC
>JAOZSY010000326.1 GCA_029939445.1 Bacteroidales bacterium | reverse complement strand
TTCAGAAATATGCAAAATGTCTATTGAGCTAATAAGACCAATTGCCATTCAAAAAAATCTAAGAATCAATATTGATATCTCCAGTGGAATAATGTTTATGGCAAATGTTCGAGATATGGAGATTATGTTTAATAATGTACTCTCTAATGCTGTAAAATACAATAAAATGAGTGGTCTTATTAATATTAGCATGAGAGAATCTAATAACGAGATTAATATTAGCATTGCAGATACAGGCATAGGCATTGACGAGAACGATATGGATAAACTTTTTTTAGAATTCAGCAGGCTAAAAAATAAAGAAACTAGAGATATTTCAGGAAGTGGACTTGGACTATCCATTTTAAAACAAATTGTAGAATCGTATGATGGCAAGGTAGAAGTAAAAAGCGAGCTTGGCAAAGGGTCTACGTTTATAATTAACCTACCTAACAAACCTAAAATATAAGCTATGAAATTTACACCCGAAAAATACAAGATAGAAGACAAGGCACATAAGCCATTTATTGACAGCAAAGAGATTTGGGATATTATTAACTCTAGCAATGCAAATAAAGAAAGAGTACGCGAGATAATTAATAAATCGCTAAATAAAGAGCGACTTAATATGTCTGAAGTTGCCGTTTTAGTAAAGGCAGATTCGCCAGAGTTAATATCCGAAATAAAACAGGCTGCACGAGAATTAAAAGAGAGAGTATATGGGAATAGGATTGTACTTTTTGCCCCATTATATGTAGGTAATCTATGCATGAACAATTGCAAATATTGTGGTTTTAAGGTATCTAATAAAGAAACCATTCGAAAGACACTAACAAAAGAAGAGCTTATATCAGACGTTAAAGCACTGGAGGACAATGGGCAAAAAAGGTTAATCCTTGTTTATGGAGAACATAAAAAATACTCTCCAGAGTTTATTGCCGATACGGTAAAAACTGTTTATGGAGTAAAAAGTAAGAATGGAGAAATACGACGAGTAAATATAAATGCTGCACCTTTGGATGCTAAAGGATTTAAGATAGTAAAGGATGCTGGAATAGGCACTTATCAGGTTTTTCAGGAAACTTACCATAGAGAAACCTACGCAAAATACCATGAGAGTGGTAAAAAAAGAGACTATAACAATAGGCTAACATCATTAGACACAGCACAGGATGTAGGTCTTGATGATGTAGGCATTGGAGCTTTACTTGGCTTATATGATTGGAGATTTGAAATGTTGGCATTGGTACGCCATACAAATCATTTGGAGGCATGCTATAATATTGGACCTCATACAATTTCATTTCCACGTTTGCAGAATGCTGAAGAGTTCAGTTGCGATCCTAAATACCAAGTTTCGGATGAAGAATTCGCGCGTTTTGTAGCAATACTACGACTTGCAGTACCATATACTGGTTTAATACTTACGGCAAGAGAGCCTGAATTACTAAGAAAAGAGATATTACAATATGGTTGCTCTCAAGTAGATGCTGGAACAAAGATTGAATTAGGAAACTATTCAAATAAAGAAAAGCAAGAGCAAGATTTACGTAAAGAGCAGTTTCAGATAAATGATAGCAGAAGTTTGTCGGAGGTTATTGACGAGCTTATTGAAGACGAATATCTTCCATCGTTTTGCACAGCATGCTATCGACTTGGGCGTACTGGAGAGCATTTTATGGAATTTTCCGTTCCAGGCTTTATTAAGGAAAAATGTACGCCTAATGCAATTATGACTCTTGCCGAATATTTGATTGATTATAGAGAAATTAAAAATGCTGCTAAAGGATGGAAGCTGATTGACAAATCAATTGATAAGATGGAGAATAAACAGGTAAAAGAACTATTGATAAACCGTGTTGAGAGAATTAAAGGTGGAGAAAGAGATTTGTATTTTTAATTATTAATTGTTAATTATTAATGTTTAATTATTAATGTTTAATTATTAATGTTTATGGTGTAATTTAAAACATTGTATCATTGTTAAATTACTGAAGACAATGAGAATATTACAAAAAAAGAAATTATTATGGCAAAGGATTTAAAGCCACATATTGGTATATTTGGAAAGCGAAATAGCGGAAAGAGTTCATTAATAAATGTACTTACGGGGCAAGATACCGCAATAGTTTCGGAGCAAGCAGGCACCACTACCGACCCTGTAAAAAAATCTGTAGAAATATTTGGCATTGGACCAGTAATAATTATTGACACCGCAGGAATTGATGATATTGGCAAACTTGGCAAAAAACGTATTGCTAAATCAAGAGTTACCATCTCCCAAATAGATTTAGCTATTTTAGTATTTTCCAGCAATAATTTTGATGAGCATGAGAAGGATTTAATCAATAATTTTAAAAGATATAATATCCCTTATTTATTGGTTCATAATAAGTGTGACATTACAAGGTTAAGCATCTGTTTGCAGAAAGTAGTAGAGAGTATTTATGGAATAAAAATAATAGAGATATCTACCACTGAAAGCCGAAATGTTGATAAACTAACTAAAAGTATTATTTCCACAATTCCCAAAACATCATATATAAAACCATCACTTTTTGAAGGCCTTATAAAAAGTGGAAGCACTGTGCTTTTAGTAACTCCAATAGATAGCGAGGCTCCCGAGGGCAGAATGATATTG
>JAOZSY010000325.1 GCA_029939445.1 Bacteroidales bacterium | reverse complement strand
AACGTTAAGTATATGAATCGTTGGGCTGTTAGAATTATTAATTATCAAAGATAAAATAAATTTTATTAGTATCGTAAATAAATACCCCAACTACTTATCGCCCAATGATATATATACAGTGTTACTTGCTGGGCTTTTCTTCGTGGAGGGGTAGACATACTTTTCCCGAATTAGAGATTCTAAGCTTTTGCTTCTCAAAAGCAAAAGCCTAGAAGCTCTTTATCGGGATGTGTATGGCTACATTGCGAGGCAAATATTTCCAGTTTTTTTTTAATACTCAATAACTACAATACTTGTATCAAAAGGTGGAACAAAATATTGAATTACTACATCGGTGGTTGCTCCATTACGTGTTAGTTTTCCCTCTACTTTATGTGCTTTTCCTGGCTTATTAATATTATAGGAGTATTCTCCTCCCCAAGTTGAATGAATCCATGTCATAATTGTATCTGTTGCGCCAATCAAATCATTTAAAATAACACCAGCCTCAGGGCCACCTATTCCATAACCAATATCAAACACATCATCATTATTAGGATCAGGATTAGTATTAATAAAACGAGGAATTACCCAACTTTTTGCATTAATATATAAATTTATACTATTAAATGAGCCTGGAGTTACAGGATAAAACTTCACATTATACCAACCACTTGCTGTTTTAGAATTATCATAGTAATATGTCCCATCTAAATTATAAAAACCTAAATAATAATCTTCTCTTTCAAATACTTCTACTTCCATTGTATAGTTGCTGTTTGCATCAACTTCTACAGTTATTATTTCATCCCAACTGCCGCCTGATTGAAATCCTCCACCTGCATTATGGAATAATACTACACGTGGTCTTGCTAATTCTTGTGATATTCTGATTGGGTCAGTGGTTCCATTTGTTAATAGTTGCCCACTTATTGTAGTTTTTACTTTTTCGTTTTTTTCACAAGAATAACTAATTGCTATTCCTAAAACGAGTATAAATATTGCTATTTTTTTCATATATATATATTTAAAAGCTTACAAATTTACAATAATATAGTTTATTATCCTTTTATCCTTCTTCTTTGGTTTTGCGATGGCTTAAAATCAAGCTCTTTTGGTTTTATTGCAATGGCTTCTTTTTGGGAAGGCAAAAACCAAATGTGCTTGATTGGCGTGGGCTTAGCCTTGCAAGTAACGTTCGGGCTATGCGTAGTGCGGGTTATCGAAGCTTTTCACTTTCAATATAATATTAAATTTCCCGGATTGTATAATCGTTCAATTTACTATGATCCCGCATTACGTATGAGCCATTGTTATGGGCTTTTTAGTTTATCTAATTTTTCTTCATTAGAATTAATGATTTTCTTTTTTTCAAAATAGCGATAATTACTTACAGCATGTTTTGTTTTACTGCATTCCACAAGAACGTTTAAGGAACTATCAATTAATAATACTGTTGGAAATCCGGGAATAGATTTGTAGTTGAATAAATCTTTAATAAAATTATCTTTATTTCTACCATCTGTAATATTTCTTGTCAATAGTATATATTTTCCTTCATGCAGACATTTATAAGGTAATTTAATACTATTATTTGTCATAAAACTATTAATTGAAGTTGTATCACTTGCCACAATTAGTAATGATTGAACAGTATCATTGTTGATATATTTGTAATTCTTTGAATAATCATTTATTAGGCCCGCTTGCGAAAAGCCACACCATGATACCCAAAAATATAGAATTGTATATGGTCTTTCTTTTATATATTTTTTAAAATCCTCATGATTTATTTCACAACTTTCCTTATTTGAAATTTCTCCTTGCTTTTTGATAAAGGTATACAAAAAAACAAATAAAAAAGAAGCTAGTATTAGTATTTTCTTCATAATTACAAATTTTAATAAAAATTTGCAGGGTATTTTACATAACACCCTGCAAATGTATCTATTGAATAACTATATATTTCTGTCCATCACTATCAGTTTGAACAGCATAACTTCCTGAAACAACAATGCTGTCTCCACTACCTAATCCCATTTGTTCAATAAATATTGGATTATCTATAACATATTTTTTTGATATAGATACCTCATCTGCATAAAAGAAATCGTTATAACCATCACTTTCTGGTTTAATTGTAAGAATTATTCTACCATCATCTAACTTAATATATTCAGCATCAATAACCTGAGAAATCTCAGGATCAAACCCAATTTCCTCACTTGATAATGGCTGCCCATCACCAACACCTCCATTGTTGTTTATAATACTAGGAATAGCACATGTCCCAATTCCGTCACACTTTACAACATAGTCAATAGTACCATTCGGCATCTGCACTGGAGTACTTGAATACTGCCCTGCAGACAATTCAATAACTATTTCAACTACTACAGCAGCAGCTAAATATATTAGCCATGGAGCAACTGGCTTGTCTATTGTATTACTACTTTCAGTATTCTCAACTGATTGTTTTAATTGTTTAGCTTCTTCTTTTTTACATGAAGTTACTAAATTTAGTACCAAAATTACTAATACTAAACTTGTCATTCTTTTAAATGTGTACATAATTTTAAATTTGTTTGCCTACTTTCAGATTATATTCATTATTTTTTGGTCGCTGTTTCGGCGTTAATTCCGACCG
>JAOZSY010000110.1 GCA_029939445.1 Bacteroidales bacterium | reverse complement strand
ATAATCTTGATATAGTTGAAAAGCATAATAAAACCATTGCAGAAGTTATTAATGCAAATGCGAATACTATTTTGGAATTAAATAAATATTTGGATGAAATTGGTGCGCCTTATACGCCTGGTAGATAAGTTTTAAAGCTGAATAGAGAAAGGAGAAGTTGTTTTTAATATACTTCTCCCTTCTCCCTTCACCCTTCACCCTTCTCTCTTCACCCTTCATTCTTCACCCCATATTTCTTATTAATCAATATTCCTGCAAGGATAAATATCAATCCATATATAGTAGCGATCTGAATTTCTTCATGGAGTATAACTCCAATAAATATTAATGAAATAAAAGGGGAGAGGTAAATCAACTGACTCACTTGGTCGGTTCGTTGGGATAGTTTTAGTGCCATAAGCCAAAAGAAGAAGGTTATGCCCATTTCGGCAAATCCTATATAAGTTACTGCAATTAGCCCAACTTTTGCAGGAATAATAAAATCTGAGAATATAGCTACTACTGGTATTGTAAATAAGAATCCAAAGAAAAAACTATGAAGAAGTTTAATGCTTTCATCTTGTTTTGATTTTATATTTACTATCCAAAACAGTGCCCATACTATGGAGGTTGATAATGCTAATAAATCTCCTTTTAAATTAGTGAATTTTATATTTGTAATATCTCCACCCGAAGCTATTAAAAGCACTCCAATAAAACTTACTAATACGGCCACTAGTCCTATTTTACTAAGTTTCTGCTTTAGCAAAGGAATGGAAAGAAGAGTTAGCATTATTGGCCAAGTATAATTTAAAGTCATGGCTTCTTGTGCAGGCAGTAGATCATAAGCTTTAAAAAGGATGAGGTAGTAAACAAAAGGATTAAGAAAGCCTCTAATTGCAGAATTCATTACTTCTTTTGGTGAAGAGGAGAAGGCTTTTCCTAATTTACCTTCCAAAGCCACAATTACAAGCATTATTATAGTAGCAATTCCTGATGCAAATAGCAGCAATTGCATAAAATCAACATGCTGTAATGCAATTTTAAATGCTGTAGCCACCGTTGACCAGAGTAATACTGCTGATATTGCAAAGATATATGCCTTTTGTTGTTTTTGCATTTAACTAATGGAATTATTTCATAATAGTAACAGTACCTTTTACGGTTTTTTTATCATAACCGCCACCTTGCCCATTATATTCTTCATAATATATATGCCAGAAGTAAACACCTTCTACCGCATCTTGGCCAAGAATCTTCCCATCCCATGGCATATCAAGGTTTGATCCTTTATGTACCAATAAGCCCCAACGACTATAAACTCTTATCTCAAAAGCCCAAATATTTTGATATTCAATCTCGAAGTAATCATTATAACCATCACCATTGGGAGTGAAAACATTAGGTACAATAAATTTTGCTGGGCAATTATTAACCATTATTGAGTCGTAAGCATAGCAGGTTCGCTCTTTTACTCTTACCCAATATTCGCCAGTATTGTTTATTGTAATACTCCTCATCGCGGAGTTATTACTCCATAAATATTCTTCAAATCCAGCTCCTGCATCTAATTCTACAGTTTCGTCCATACAAATAGTTGTGTCGCTTCCAAGGCCTATATTTGGAGGACTATCACTCCTTATATCAATTGTATCAAGCAAAGACCAACAACCATCTTCATCCTGCACTTTTATGTAAAAAGTGTCGGCATTTGAGACCCATCTATATTGCCCTTGATGCATATCCTGCCAATAAAAATCCTGGAAATCTCCCAAATTAAGCATCACACTATCGCCTAAGCAGAAAGCAGTATCTGTTTGGGGAGAATAAATTTGAGGTGCTTGTGTTATTTCAAGCGAGTCGTATACAATACAAAGACCACCATCGGCACCCACTTCTACATAATAATCTCCTGCTCCAAGTCCGTTTATAAAATCGGTAGTATCACCATTTGACCATATATAGTTATAGTAATAATTAGAATCTGGAATCAAAGCCAATATGCTACCAATACTATCGCCAAAGCATAAATTATTTGTAATGTTATAATTCATAATAAGATCACAACCAACGTATATTGAGTCAAAAACAGTGCAGTCTCCAGCATAGGAAACAGTTATATAATACCAGCCGGTTTGATTTATAGTAATTTCAGAAGCAGTGCTGCCAGTTGACCATAAATATGCTGTAGTTGGCCCACCATTAAAATTGTTAGATGTTAGTACAATATTGCCACCAAGGGTAAAGCTAGTATCAGCGCCCAATCCATAAACATACTGTGGACCATTTGTGAAATTCCATCCTGTATTATTTGAAATATCAGTACTAAATGAACCTGCAAAATACAATGAACTTCCTCCAACATTTATATCTCTTACATTCATAAAATCTGCGGAAACCATTCCCCCATTCTTTGTAACAAATGCTTGGTCATTATCTTTTGTTGATCGCAAATTGAGAGCGTAACAATTATTTCCTCTTACAAACCAGTAATTATTAATATGCTGGGTTTTCCCTTTTTCTAACCTATAAGTATTCCCCGCATAAAATAATAAAGAGTCAAAAATATATTCTCCATATATAGTAGCATCATTATTAATGGTCATTTTATTGAAACTATGATGCGAATTACTATAATTTCGCACCTCAGTATTCCCTTCCATAATTTTATTGAAGCTTACATTGTGAAATGCTAATTCGTTATCTCCCTTTATAGTAAATTTGAAATTAGGAACTCCAGTATTATCAAAATTTATATTGGAGTTATTGGCAAATAAGTTGAAACTATCAGTTTTTATTAATATTGAATTATTGAGATTAAGAATACTGTTCTCTATTTTAAGAGTACGAGGTTTGGTGGTCCAAGAGTTGTACAATAATGATGAAATAGTCTCTCCTTTGCTATCAAAATGGCCTTGATCATGAATTATTCTTTGAGCTCTGAGTTCATCTTCTAGCGACCATGCTCCGTCAGTAAGAAAAGATAATTCAGGTAGAGCATTATTTTTACTACGAATCACATTTCCTGTATCCAAAGCTCTCATATTTATATAATTCACAGAACTAATATCTAATGTGTCAGCTAATAAAAGGCTGCCGTATATATTTAAGCTCTGAATATCTAAAAATGGCTCACTAACAATATAATTCCACTCCATATTGTGACATTCTATTTGCCCAAGGCTTGATAATACTGTGTCGTAAGTAGTAATAAAAGAATTTGAATCAAAGTTTACATTATCGATATAAGTAGGCAAGCATTCGCCACCAATACCACCTGTACTCAGCGACCAATGTGCAGTATCCCACCAGTCTCCACCATCGGCTACCCAATACAAATTGCGCGATGGGATTGGTACTATCTGCCAGTTGCTAGAGTTTCCTCCCAAATCTGTCCCATTATTATCTATCCAAGGGCCAGGACCAATAGCTGTAATGTTTTCTAGTTTTGTATAATTAAGACTTATGGGCTGAGGGCAATTAATAATGGCAGCTCCTCCCCAACCAGAGCTTATCGCTATATCGTTATAGCAATTTGCCGAAGATAATAAGTAGGAATTGATATATTGATGCATCGCTGCCTCTAGTATATAATTACCTCCAGGGTGAAAGTATAAACTATCAATATAATTGTCGCCATTTATCTCACCATCGCCTACAAAATCAAGATTATTGAATGATATGCTTATATTATTATTATGATCAATTATACCATATTTTTGTCCTAAGAAAGACACGTCATTTAGAACTAATTGTCCCGAAGATCCTGATACCTCAATAGTTCCTCCTTCTTCAAATATTATTTCCGAGTTAGTAGCTAATAGTATAGAGTTGTTTTCCATATTCCAACTAAACATTTTGTTTAGGTATCCAGGAGTGATATATAGTTGGTTATTTTGTATATCAAATTTTCTATAGTGATCGGATACGCCAAAATATGAAGATGTATAAATTGGATTTTGTGCAGAAATAAAACTTCCTCGGTACTGGTTTATCTTTGTTAATACGCGTAATGTATCTATTAAAGTCCAGTGTCCTGAGTCAGCAATTATAATATCTCCCATAAAACTTTGACCTGCCGATTCTATAGTTTTGTTTTGCTGCTCTCCAACAAGAAAGGTTTCGGTAATGCACTCAAAGCTCATCTCTGGAACAAATTTTATATCTCCAGAAATATAATGTACATATGATGATGAGTCGAAAAACACAGGTTCTCCTAATACTCCTGTCCAGTTCATATTTCTACAAAAGGTGTTATTTGTATCTACTATTACGCTATCACCAGTGGCAAATCCTGAGTTTAAATCAAAATATACATCATCAAAAATTTTAGGAATACAGGCTCCTGATGCACCACCAGAATTTAGTGACCAATGAGCACTATCTTGCCAATTTCCATTACCATTTACCCAATAATGATCCTGCGATGTATTGGAAAATATCCATCCACTATTAGAGCCCAAATCACTACTGTTGTTTGCTGTAAATACTGCTCCACCAATTGCATTACACCCTCTTATTGCAGTATTAGTAACATCTACAGTTGCTGATGCGGGCATTGATATTCCAAAAGTATTATTTCCAGTAAAATCACGTATAGTAATTACATTATGACAGTCGCCAATGGATATTAATGCATTACTTATGCTATCAACTCTTTCATCATAAATATAAGTTTTGCCTTTTTTAAGAATGATAGTATCACTTACAATACTACCCTCAAGTATCATGTCTTGAAAGCGCTCTATTTTATTAAAAATAGTTCCTGCAGTTCTAGAAAAAGCATAAGTGCTATCTCCGGCTATTGTCATATTATAAAACTCGTCAGGATTTGGCCCTGTAGTATAAATTTGTGGAGCACCTGTCAGAAATCTTATATGCGATGTGTTTGGGTTTACAATTAGTGTATCCTGTTCGATAAATAGATTAGCTTGAATGTCTATTATGGAGCTAGCAAGGCTTAATTCTCTACTTTCGGTACCAGTTACGGATAAAGTAGATATATTTATATATTGACTATTAGTATTAAGATGACCTCTATGGTGATTAATCGATCCCTCAGTATTATTAATACTATCCTGGATTATCCATTCTCCGGAGTATCCGTTAAATATTAATTGTTTTGAGTTTAGATTAATATTTGAAGTTTTAACAGTTTCACCATTATCGTGAGAGCTGAATATTATTGCACCTCCTGACGAAAGTGAAGTTGAAGAACTTAAATCTATTGAACCAGATATGTTTAAATTATTACTAAAAACCAGTAATCCATATGCGCTGTCTGTCCAAAGAAAATTGTGACAATAACCATCTATGTATTTTAACTCTATTTCACCGTTTAAGGGTAGTGATAGGCTATCAATAAATACATTGTCAACAGTTGTAGGAATACACTCGCCTCCATTGCCTCCTGATATTGCCGACCAGTGAGTAGTATCTCCCCATTCGCCAGTATCGTCTACCCAATATAGATCCCTAGAAGGTGGTTCTGTAATATTCCATCCATCATTATCACCATTATCAATAGATCCTATGGCATTGAAACTAGCGCCGCCAGTAGCATGTATATGCGATAGGATTAGGTAATTGCAGTCAACGACACCTGACGCTTTATGGAAACTTGCATAGCTATGTTGTGATCGTATTATAATAGGATCCTTGCAATTGCCGTTTGCAACTAATGCCATGTTTATTGTTTGAGTCCTATAAGATTCAAGGGTGTATTCCTTTCCTTTTCTAAATAATAAACTATCAATTGTATTATCGCCAGTTATTGATCCATCTTCTTTGAATTCTATTTTGCGAAACTGTATTGGTAATCCTTGGTTCATCACATTTCCAAAAGAATTGAATGTAATATCGTAATAAGTATACGCTCCATTAGAATTGTGATTGAAAACTGATCCATTAATAAATATTTTAGAAGTACCTGCGTCAACTGTATATCCATTACCAGAAACCCCCCATGTATTAATCGTTATAACGGAAGCTCCCAATTCTATATTTCGAGGATTATTGCTATTTGAAATTAGGTTACTAGCAACTACAGTGTTTGAGTTAGTTATAAGGGTGCCGTTTTCTAAATATATATCACCACATTGTAGGGTGTCCTGAATTGTCCATGTTGCAGCTCCTTTAAAATATAATTTCCGCCAGCCCAGTTTCTTAAAGGTTTTTAAAGAATGGTTTCCAGTTTGTGCTTCAAAGAATAAATTTGGATTAGAACTAATGCTAATACTATTGCTAAGTATTAAACTACCATATATTTTCCATTGGCTAACAATGCCAGTTAATACAAGATTGTTGCTAAGTAGGCTTGAGTTAAAATCTTTGCAATATATAGTTCCAATGTTTAGAGTTACCGTAAAATTAGATGTAGAAGAATTTGCGTCAAAAAATACATTGTCGTTGGCTGTAGGAGTTTGTATATGATTGATTGCTCCGCCTGAGCTTGTTGCCCAATGGTTGATATCACTCCAATTGCCATCACCCCCAATCCAATAATAATCAGCAGAGAATAGCTGAGTATTTAGTAGTGATAGAGTAAAAAGTATGAATAATATCTTTTTCATTTTATAGTTATAATGATGTTATAACTTAATGAAAAGCAGACTTAGCAAATAAGTGGATCTAAATAATTAAGTATAACGTTCGCAAATATACTAATCTTATATTATATAGACAAGAGTAAATTGTTATAATCGTAGGACAAAAAAATTACAATTAATATTAATGTGCAATAGGATAATACCTATTCAAATCGAAAAGACCAGCATTTAATTTATCGCTTTCAATATACCTATTTTGGAACCAGTCATATACTTGCCAGAAATCATCATCTGATCTATTTATGCTATACTTTCGAAGCTCTCTATTATAATAGTCCTCATCTTTGCCATGTGTTAATAGCAGTTCGAAAAAACCTGCGAGTTCATCTTGTTTTAAATCCAAGTATATACTAGGATATGAGTCTATAAAACCTTCAATAAAGTTTAATCTATCTTTTTCAGCATCCATCCTCTTTTCTTCATTAAACATAAAAGCCACATTATCATGCCATCTATTCACTAGCATTGAATACATTAAATCGGTGTTGTTATTCATCCTAATTCGTATATGTGCTGTATTTATGTATTTAATATCAAATGCTATTATGTTGCTCGCAATATTAGTTTGCGATAGATAGCTAAAAGCCTTTTCTATATCTTCTTTTGTTGCTGTGTTTTTCAGAACATCTTTGTTTAAAGCAACCTCTTTAGCATAATTGATATTATCTTTTTGTAAACCAAACTTTTCGAAGGCTTGTAACACAAACTCCTCTTTATAGTTGTCTGTTTTATAATCTACTGCCGTTTCTATAGATGTTGTATGAAAATTTGTAACAAGCTTTGATGACATTCCTAAGTACCAACTGTTAAAAGTTTCTTTTCTTATTTTAGTTGGCAAAAAGTCTAAGAAATTGCTCTCTCCTTCAATTCGTAGCCTATTCATATATTTTCTTACCAATAATTCATGAGTAGCAGTTCCAAAAATATCAAAACCTGCAACTAATGAGTAATAAACTCTTTCTAATAAAGGATAATCAATTACCCAAAGTGTTCGTGGCAAACCTCCTAATGCTCCTTTATGTACCGAGCCACTATCATAGTGTCTATAAATAGTTAAAAGAGAGCTATTGTTGTTTGTGTCGTTCCATAAAAAATCTAAACTAAAGCCATCTTTATATGCCTTACTGTATTCACTATCTCTATATTTATAATACTTAATTGCATCTCTATTAAACCGTTCACTATGCAAAACTTTAATAAGCTTAGCTTCACTTCCATCTTGATTTGGTAGTGACAAATCGTGAAAAGAGGTTTTCAGATAATTACTATTTGTAACACTTAGGTCATATTTTGGATTTAAAAACATTACCCAAAAATGGTCGTTAATAACATCCAATGCAACTTGTCCGTTGCAAACAGGACCTTTTATAAATGTTGAAATTATAAAATAAGCATTATCCAATAAAAACTCATATCTCGATTTTGCAGGTATTTGATCAAATGCTAAAAAAGGATTTGCGCTAGTATCAATATCATAACTTGGCATATAAGGCTGTTCATTCCATTCTGATTCTAAAAACAAGGATTCATATCTCTTCATTTTTTCATCACTAAACTCATAAACCATATGTGTTTTATCTACTATAGTAGAAGTAATTTCTCTTATTCGGTAATATACATTCTCGCTTTCTGGTGCGTCAAATGGGTATCTTGTAGCTATAATATCTATAGGTTGGTTTGCTGGAGTTCTTGAACGTACTAATTCATAAAATCTACTTTCGTCACCAGGGAAATATATATGAGCAATATACAGATGCTCGTATATATAACGCGACATTACTTGGGTTTTCGTTGTCTTATTATTAAAAAAAGTTTCCCATTTTGCAATATTTGGGTCAATTGGTTTTGCTTCAATAACACTGTTTTTAGCGCCCTGGCTTAGCCATGTCATCAATAAGGAGTATTCATCATCTTCTAATTCAGGAAATCCGTAAGGCATGCCTTTATGTGGATTTTCTTCAAAGAATTTTATCAGCTCTTCTTCAGTTTCACTACATGTAAGATCAGTTTCAGAATCATAATAACCTTCACTTTTAGGCTCCACTTTTTTCTGATTAAGCATACGCATTGTCAGAGAGCCATCTTCTGTAGCATTTGTGTCAGTTACGGAATAAAATTCTTTTTTTCGCCATTCTTCGGTAGTATTAGCATCAATAAATAAGCGGGTTGGATCGTCGGCCTTGAGTCTTGTT
>JAOZSY010000324.1 GCA_029939445.1 Bacteroidales bacterium | reverse complement strand
GTCAAATAGTAAAATGATAAATGCTGGAATACAATCCAACAATATAACTTATGCAAACAATGCTATGGCTCCACAAGAAGCAACAATGCTACCTGGTAACAGACCTGAAGTATCAAGTACAGCTATAACATTTCTTAAAAAACCTATTGTAATAGCAGGAGGATTGGCAGTTGCAGGAGGAATTGGTTACTTGATTTTTGCAAAAACAAAGCATAAATCAAGCCTCAAAGGAGTGAGTACAAAGCGTAAAAAAAGCAGAACAAGTTCTAAAATAAAGACCATAAAATTATCATAAATCAATATTAACAAATTAAACAACCAAAAATGGCAGACGCAAAAATAAAAGGAAAAAAAGTCCTTGATGAGCTAGCAAAACCAGCCCTTATTATTTTAGGAATGGCAGGTGGAAACTTTGCAGGGAAAGCCCTAGACAAGGTGTTGAAGGTAGATAAATCCCTATCAGGATTTAATGCTAAAGCAGCAGCAAAACCAGTGATTCAAATTGCAACAGGAATTGCAGGGGCACTATTGCTTAAGGACAAAAACATGAAGCTAGTAGCATCAGGAATTGCCGCTTCGGGAATTGCTTCTGGAGTAAAAGTTTTACTAAAGAAAGATTTATTAGCAGGCTTTGATGGCTTAGGAGAAGGTTACGACCTTGATGACATTAATAACTTAATGCAAATAGATCCTTATAACCCAGAATTACCAGAGTTATCATCAGCAAACTTTGAAACTTTAGAAATAGAGGCTCCATCGGATGAAAATGATGATTACGATGAAATTCAGGATGTCGAGATAATGTAAAGCACCGTTTTGAGCAAAAATTGAGAAATAAATATAGTAGAAATAAATAAAATTTAAACTGATGTCAGATTATAACGAAAATGATTTTGATGCCGTATTCGATAGCGAGTACGATGATTCATTAACCCTAACAGGTGTGGATAGTGTTGAAGAGCAAGAAGAATTGCTTGGTAGAATTTGGAGAAACCCACGTAGTCGCCGAAGAATGGTTCGAAGAGTTTTTAATAAAGCTCCAAAAATCAATTCAGGACGACCAACCTCTAGAGATGATTTCCAGAAGCGTTTCGGACAATTGCCTAGAGATACTCGCAAATCACTATTGAACCGCAAGAAGCAATTGGTAGATACCGCATTATACATTGTAAAAGATGTATCGGGAAATAAGATTGTAAAGATGTTGCAAGACGATGACAATAAGGTTATTGGCAAGAGTAATATCTCTGGAGGCAAATTGGAGAAAGGTAATTATTTTATCCTTAAAGGAATTCAATTGCTTTATGGAGTTGCAAGTGATACTGAAACTTTCCAAGATGTGAACTTTACCGTATTACCAGACTTTATGCGAAATGGAGAGTATGAATTTGTTGGTAATGGTTCAATCCTAATTCCATCAATGTCGTTGGAGGTATTCAATACTACAGGCATGGATAAGCGACCAGGATATTATGAGTTAGTAAATCCAAAAATGATTGAGACTCAGCAGCCAATGGATTTTGAAATTGAATGGGGAACAAACGCACCAGCTAAAGCTTATGTAAAGGCAATCCTTT
The DNA here is from genome assembly GCA_029939445.1 of Bacteroidales bacterium. Taxonomy (GTDB): domain Bacteria; phylum Bacteroidota; class Bacteroidia; order Bacteroidales; family UBA1556; genus UBA6267. The sequence goes on along the minus strand of JAOZSY010000324.1, from coordinate 1,053 downwards.
ACGGAACAGCAGTAGCTAAGTACTAAGCACTTTCATTGTAAATGTTCAATTAATAACGGAAGGACGAAGCCTTAGAGCTTCGCCCTTCCACTTATAATAAATTATGGAAAAGGTAAAATATCAGATAATAAAGATTCGAGTAGCAGAAACAGGAAATACTGTAAAGTTTGAGGCAGATACAAACAAAAGATATCAATTTGTTGATGGCTTATTCTTTTCTCTACCTGAAGAAAAAGCTATTACAGGTAGCACTTTGGAGCTAAGACTGAATAATGATGAGATTTTTCCAGAGGATTTTGAAGTAAAGCTTATCACAACAGGAATTCAAGCAAATACCAACAACCGCTTTTATGATAACCTAGAAGTTGAAGCTGCAGGTAGTCGTATTGAAGGCAAGTTTGTGGATTCGGGCAAAGCAGATATCTATCCTTATGTAGCCAAATTGTATTTACGATTAGCAAAGAAGATTTAATGGAAACACTAGAGCTCATAAAATGGGAAGTGTTGAAGTTTGATGTATCACAGCTTGGACAGATTATTCAATTTGAAAAGAAACTTGCAAAACATATACAAAGCATAGAAGAGATAAGCCTGGTGGCAATACCATCGGTAAAGCTTGATGATGATGTACTGGAGTGTGGTGAGCTTAGTCTGAGCATAAATAACGATAAAGACAATGTGCTTCATACCATCATTGGGTTTTCAAAAGATTTATCAAATGATATTGAGCAAAGCTTGAGTATAAATGAGCAACTACAATCAAACTCCATCATTACAGGATATTTTCGAGACTCAATGCAGATGAGAGATCAGTATAGAGAATTCATGCCTTATTCAATAAAGGTAATTCTTAAATGTAGATTAAAGTCGTGATTATGAATATAGAGCAACTAAATTATATAGAGAACAGAATGAGAGAATTAGGTATTGTGAAATACCATATTCGACCAATGAAATTAGAGTTTGCCGATGGGCAAAGTTCTTTAAACATCAAAGCATATAATGAGTTTGTTTTTTTAGTAAAAAAGACTGCAGTTGCTGATGTCGTTATTC
>JAOZSY010000008.1:17548-26569 GCA_029939445.1 Bacteroidales bacterium | reverse complement strand
GGATGCTAAATAAATCAAAAATATTATTTCTACTAATTATTGTTGTGGCATTATTGCCAATTGTTTCGTGCAATAATAGAGCAGGGGTAGAGGGTTCTAATACTAATCTTATCATTGCTGATAATATTGAAAATAGTGGATATAAGAACATAATAATTCCCCATAGAGTTCTTAATACTAATACTATTGATATAGTTTTAGATATGGGCTTCTCTGCTTGGGAATTAGATTTATATTTGGTATAATACCAATTTGTAATCAATAGTGCCAAAATAAAATTAAAATATTTTCTAGTTTTTAATATTCTAAATTATAAAAAAATCCTTAGTGCAAAAGCAATAAGGATTTTTTATTATAGATACGAAAATTCTAGTCTTATTTTTTAGCTTTAAAATTAGCAACACCTTCATCCAGAAACTTAATAAAGTTTGGTATATGCTTATCGTAAGCTTTATTTTCTTTGGTAAGTATATTTTCATCAGCATCCATTAATACATAGTATGGCTGTGCGTTCATACTGAATTTTGTTATTTGATAATTCAAATTCTTAGAACCTAATCTTTTAATAGTTTTGCCGTCTTCATTTTTAACCCAATCTTTTTCATCAAGTTTAATAAAATTGGCATCGGCATATAATGCAACCATAATATATTCTTCATTAAGAAGTCTTTTTACTTCTTTATCATACCAAACATTATTCTCCATCTCACGACAGTTGGCACAAGTTTTACCTGTAAAGTCAACAAAAATTGGCTTATTTACTTTTCTAGCATAAGCTTTAGCTTCTTCTAAATCGTAGAAACCATCAAAGCCAGTAGGCATATGTAGAATGTCTGCGTATTTTCTGTCGCCCAATTCATTATTATGGGAAATTCCTTGTCCACCACTGTTTTCAACAACAATACGGTTTATATCAAAATCTTGAGTAGTCATAGGAGGAACATAACCCGAAATTGCCTTTAATGGGGCTCCCCATAGGCCAGGAATCATATATACAACAAATGAGAAGGTAACTATAGAAAGGAATAAACGAGTAACGCTTATGCTTTTTAAGTCGCTATCACCTTTAAACTTAAGTTTGCCTAATAAATAGAAACCTAATAGTGCAAATACTACTATCCAAATTGCTAGGAATGTTTCACGGTCGAGTAAACCCCAGTTAGCGCCTAGGTCAGCCATTGATAAGAACTTAAGACCAAGAGCGATTTCAATAAATCCAAATACAATTTTTACAGTATTCAGCCAGCTGCCAGATTTTAATTTTCCAAGTGCCGTCGGAAACATTGCCAGAAGAGTAAATGGTATTGCAAAACCTAAGGCAAAACCTATCATTGATATTAGGAATACAATACTATTGTCAGAACCAGAGCTAAGCTCTATAAGTGCTGCTCCGAGTATTGGACCTGTACACGAGAATGATACTAATACTGTAGTAAATGCTACAAAGAAAGTACCCATATATCCACCTTTATCAGCCTGCTCATCAGATTTATTTATTAAACTACTAGGGAGTGTGATTTCGAATAAACCAAAAAATGATAGCGCAAATATCATAAATATTAAAAAGAATAATGTATTAGGAATCCAGTGAGTACTTATTATGTACATGGCGTCTTTCCCTAGTAAAACAGTAAGTAAAAGACCAAGTACTGCAAAGATTACTACAATCGAAAATCCAAAGAAATATGCTTGCTTTAGTCCAGCAGATTTACTTTTCTTACCTTTCATAAAAAAGCTAATAGTCATTGGAATCATAGGGAATACACATGGTGTAATTAATGTAAGCATCCCTGCTATAAATGCAAATAGGAATATGTTTATCCAGCTAGTTTCGTCTTTTTTAGATTCTTCTTTGGTGCTTTTATCTGCAAAGCTGTTATCAGTTTGCTCTAGAGGTTTTACTTCTTCTGTTGATTCAGTGGTGCTTTTTGTTTCTTCAATAGCTTCTGTCTCTACATCGTCTTTAGGTTCTTTTTTTACCTCAGTATTAGCAGATGCAGGCTTTTCTTCCTTTTCACTTACTTTAGCTTCTTTAGCAGGAGCTCCTTTAATATCAAATTTAAAATCATAGGTAAGCATTGTACAAGCGCCTTCGATACATGCCTGAAATTCTATTGCTCCATGTACATATACATCCTCTGTAGATGTGATTTTTATTGATTGCTTGAATGTTGCTTCATTCTCCCAATATTTGGTTAAACCACCCAATAGATCATCATATTCTTCTTTTGGTTTGGGAGATTCGCTTACATTACCAACTTTTTCGTATCCTTTAATGTCATCAAAATAGAATGCCATTGGCATTGTACCTTCGGTATGTTGTGAATAAAAATGCCAGTGCTCTTCTACAACTTTAGCGTGAAATATTAGTTGATATTCGGTATCACTAATCTTTTTTACTTCTTGTGTCCAACTAATAGGATCATTAGGTTGGTTCTGATGTCCACCCAATTGCCCTAAGCCTTGTGCTATAACTGTTGTGTTTATAATCAATAATGCTAATAAACTAAATAGTATAAGTTTAATATTTTTCATAATGTTTTGTATTAGTGTGCGTGCACTTAATATTAAGGCACAAATGTATGAAAATTATACTTTCATTAAATCATAAAAAGATAACGAGAGTATAAATAAATAGCATCTTAAAAACGATTTTTTCCGATTATATAATCTTATTTAAAATAATTATCTTTGCTATCGAAGTATTTAAATATTATGACAATTTCTAGTGTCGTTATCTACTTAATCTTACTCCCTTTGAGTTGGTTGGTGCATTTTGACGAATAGAATAATAAATACATGGTATTGCAGAGGTCGTAGTTATACTAATACTATAATTTTTAAAGTATTTTATTGAAACTAATTATTTAAAATGGCTATACAAAGTAATTCATATTTCTATAATACAGATGTAGAGTTTGGGCAATTAATGAGTAAGCGAATTAATAAAGTGTTATTGATTTGCAGTGAGTATGATGCGTTTATGCTTGAAGAAGATGGGCGTATTGATGAACAAATTTTTAATGAGTATGTTGCTTTAAACCTACGCTATCCTCCACAATTTATACAGGTTTCTACTGCTGATGATGTTTTTTATACTATGGATGATCAGCAAATAGATTTGGTAATTAATATGCTTAGTGTAGAGGGTATGGATCCTTTTGTGCTTTCTAATAAGATTAAAGAAAAGTTTGAAAATATACCTATTGTCGCTTTAACTCCATTTAGTCGTGAAATTAGTAAAAGGCTTGAGAATGAAGATATACATGCTTTTGATTATGTCTTTAGTTGGTTAGGAAATTCTGATATTCTACTAGCAATTGTAAAACTTATAGAGGATGCAATGAATGTAGAATACGATGTGAACCAGGTAGGTGTGCCCGTAGTTATTCTTGTTGAAGACTCGGTGCGATTCTACTCTTCGTATTTGCCTAATATGTATAAAGTTATTTTTAATCAGTCGAAAAAATATATGACTGAGGGCTTAAACGAACATCAAAAGACAATGAGGATGCGTGGTCGTCCAAAAATTGTACTAGCTACTGATTACGATAAAGCTCTTGAGTATTTTGAGCGATATAAGAATAATCTGCTAGGTGTTGTTTCTGATATGAGTTATAATCGCAGAGGTGTTAGAGATAAATTTGCAGGACTTAAATTAGGCAAGCTTGTAAGAAAGGAAGATGCGTTTATGCCTTATTTATTGCAATCTTCGGATGCAAATAATAAACGTTATGCTGATGAGCTTGGAGTTGATTTTATTGATAAAAACTCCAAATCTTTAAATAAAGAGTTACGCCATTATATAATGAATAATTTTGCATTTGGCGATTTTAATTTTTATTGTCCTCGCGAGGATAAAATTATTGGCAAGGCTTATGATTTGCAGAGTTTACAACGGTTGATAAAAGAAGTGCCTGATGAAGTGTTGGAATATCATATAAATAGAAATCATATTTCTAAATGGCTTAAATCAAGGGCTTTGTACCATGTTGCCAATATGTTTAAGTTTATGAGGGCTGAGCATTTTAATAATATTGAAGAAATTAGAACATTTATATATGATGCACTAGCCGACTATCGTAGAAATACCAGTAGAGGTGTAATTGCAAAATTCTATAGAAAGAGCTTTGATAAATATGTGATGTTTGCTAGAATAGGCGAGGGCTCTATCGGAGGAAAAGCTCGTGGCTTGGCTTTTATAGATATTATGCTGAAGCAGAATAAAATGCATCAAAAATACCCAGGAGTTTTTATTACCATTCCTAAAACAGTGGTTATTAGCACCGATGTGTTTGATGAGTTTATGGAATCTAATAATCTATATGAAGTTGCACTCTCTGATGTTACTGATGAAGAAATATTAGCAGCTTTTATAAAAGCCACGCTTCCTATAAGCCTTATTCAAGATTTAGAGAAATATATTGATATTGTTAATAAACCAATTGCTATTAGGTCTTCTAGTTTATTAGAAGATTCGCATTATCAGCCTTTTGCAGGTATTTATAGCACTATGATGTTGCCTTTAGTGCCTTCAAAAAGCAAGAATCTAAAAAAACTTTCTGAGGCTATAAAGAATGTGTATTCTTCAGTATATTTTAATGCGAGTAAGGCTTATATGTCTGCTACAAAGAATGTTATTGACGAAGAAAAGATGGCTATTGTTCTTCAGGAAGTTTGTGGACAAGAATATGGCGATGTATTTATGCCTAGTTTCTCTGGTGTTACGCGCTCAGTTAATTTTTATCCAATAGGCAGCGAAAAAGCTTCTGATGGTGTGGTGGAAATCGCTCTGGGACTTGGAAAACAGATTGTTGATGGAAGTGGTATTAGTCTTCGCTTTTCTCCTAAAAGCCCACAAAAAGCACTGCAGCTATCAACTCCAGAATTGGCACTTACTACAACGCAGAAAAAGTTTTATGCATTAAATCTTAATCAACAAGAGTTTGTTCCTTCTGTTTCAGAAACAGTAAATTTAAAACACCTTACTACCAGAAATCTTCCTAACCATCCTTCGATGCGAATGATGCTTTCTAGTTATGATTTACATGATAAAAGGATTAGAGATTCTTTGGTTGAGAATAGTAAGAAAATTGTGACATTCTCGCATATTCTTAAGTATAATAAATTTCCACTATCGGAGATAGTTAGTGACGTGTTGGCTTTGGGTCAAAAGGCTATGAATAAGCCAGTTGAAATAGAGTTTGCAGTGAATCTTAATAAGGATGCATCTGGGGATTATACCTTTAACCTATTGCAAATTCGCCCTATTGTTGAAAGCACAATGAGTCAGAAAGTTGATGTTGAAAATGTGGATATTGATAATACAATTATTTATTCAGATTCGTCTTTAGGAAATGGTATATACACTGATATTAAGGATATACTATATGTAAAACCTCAGTCGTTTGAGTCTAAAAATAATTTGTTATTACCAGAACTGATAGAGAAAATTAATGATCAGTTTATGAAAGATGATAAAAATTATATCCTAATTGGTCCAGGAAGATGGGGCTCGTCGGATCGTTGGCTGGGTATTCCAGTTAATTGGCCGCAGATTAGTCAGTCGCGAATTATTGTTGAGTCAGGATTATCTAATTATAGAATTGATCCAAGTCAAGGAACACACTTCTTTCAAAATCTTACTTCCTTTGGAGTAGGTTACCTTACAGTAAATCCGCATATTAAGCAAGGCTATACAAATTATGATTATTTGGATTCTTTGCCGGCAAGCTATGAGGATGAATATTTGCGAATGGTTCATTTTGATGAAGAACTCGATATTAGACTTGATGGTAAAAATACAAACGCTGTGGTTTATATTCCTGAGGATTAGAGGTGAGAATTAGAAATGGTGAATTGAGAGTTAAAAAAAATTCAACACTTCACTCTTCATTTTTAACTCTTCACTCTAATTCTGAGCGAAGCACTCTTATCAATGCGCGTCCAACCAATTATTACCAGTATTGCTATCAACTACTAGAGGAACATCAAGCGGCAAAGCAATCATCATTTCTTCTATTACAAGTTTATTAAGTTCTTCAACCTCATTTTTATCACAATCAAATATTAGTTCATCATGCACTTGTAGAATCATCTTTGACTTAAGATTTCTTTTTTGCATTTCGTTAAAAACGTTAATCATTGCTACTTTAATCATATCAGCAGATGACCCTTGAATAGGTGCGTTTATTGCATTGCGCTCTGCAAAAGCTCTAAGCATTCCACTATTTGAATTAATATCTGGAAGATATCTTCTTCGTTTCAAAATGGTCTCAACATATCCATGCTCTACTGCAAACTCCTTTTGCGATTCCATAAATAACTTAATACCTGGGTAATGCTCAAAATATTGCTCAATCATTTCTTTAGCTTCAGTTCGCGAAACTCCAATATTTTCTGCTAAGCCAAATGCTGATATTCCGTATATTATACCAAAGTTTACTCCTTTTGCATTTCTACGCATATCAGTAGTAACTTCATCTTCGGAAATGCCAAAAACTCTAGCGGCAGTGGCTCTATGCACATCTTTGCCCGAATTAAAATCATCAAGCATATTTGCATCTCTACTTAAGTGGGCAATAATCCTTAATTCTACCTGTGAATAATCTGCAGCGAGTAAAATAAACTCATCGTTTCGAGCTATAAATGCTTTTCTAATTTCTTTCCCTTCAGTACTTCTTATGGGTATGTTTTGCAAATTTGGATTATTAGAGCTCAACCGCCCTGTGGCTGCAACTGCTTGGTTATAGGTTGTGTGTATATGTCCAGTATGTGTATTTACAAGCTTTGGTAGCGAGTCTACATAGGTGCTTTTGAGTTTGCTAAGTGTTCTATATTCCAAAATATTGGCAACAATCTCATGCTTGCTTTTAAATTTAACTAAAATTTCCTCGCCAGTTTTATACTGCTTAGTTTTAGTCATTTTGGGCTTGTCAGTTATTTCTAATTCTTCAAAAAGCACTATCCCCAATTGTTTTGGCGATGCAATATTAAAATTATGCCCTGCGATCTTATGAATATTATTTTCTAGTTCTTCAATTCTATTTCCCAATATTATTGAATAGTTTGCCAAAGCCTCAGTATCAAGTCTTATTCCTTCGGTTTCTACAGACGATAGTACTTTTAATAACGGAATTTCTACTTCCTGAAAAAGCTTGATAGTGTTCGTTTCCTTAAGATTATTATATAAAATTGGCTCTAATTGTAAAACTACATCTACTCTTTGACAGGCATATTCGCAAAGCAAATCTTCTTTTACATCTATAAATCTTACTTTGCTCTTATTTAGGCGTTTTGCGGCTTCCGATTTGCGTCCTAATAATAGATCTGTTTCTATTAGTTTATACTCTAGTATATTCTCTGATAAAACTAATAAGTCGTGCTTTTTGTCAGGCTCAATTAGGTAATGAGCAATCATAATATCAAAAAGTGGATTATATACCTCTATCTTATACCATTTCAATACCGAGATAATAAATTTTAAATCAAAGCCTATAAGCTCAATTTCTTTCGAGCTAAATATTTCCGAAAATTGTTTTAAAAACTCAATAGCATCATTATGATTTTCAGGAATAGGTATGAAATCTACAATACTCTTATCAGTAGTGAAGGCAATTGCTACAAGTTCAGCTTCATGAGTATCTTCATTATTTGTAATTATATGAATAGCAGCTTTTTTCTTGCTTTTAATTTTCTCTACCAAAGATTGTATATCACTCTTTTCTTTTACTATAGTATATTTTGTATTTTCTTTATTTAGTTCTGTTAGAGTGGTCATTCCCGATGTGCCCGGCTCTTGTTGGTCAAGTTGAGCAAACATATCAAGTGTGCCTTGTGGGCTCATTTCTTTGGGTGCTTCTTGTACCACTTCAACATTATTTTCCTTCTGAATTCTTTTTAATAGGGTTCTAAATTCAAGTTCATCAAAAAGGGCAGTAACCTTTTTCATATTTGGCTTAGGAATTATTAGTTTTTCTGATTCAAAATTAATTGGTACATCTAGAACAATGGTTGCTAGTCGTTTTGAATCAAGTCCTTGCTGAGCGAAATTAATGACATTTTCTTTCATTTTTCCCTTTAGATCATCGGTATGTGCAATAAGGCCTTCCACACTACCGTATCTACCAACAAACTCTTTGGCTCTTTTTTCACCAATACCAGGTATGCCAGGAATATTATCTGCAGCATCACCCCATAAACCAAGTATATCAATTACTTGTTCGGGGCGCTCCACAGCAAATCTTTTTTGAATTTCAGGAATTCCCCAAGTTTCGGCAGGATTGCCTCCTCGCCCTGGCTTATACATAAATATATTTTCGCTTACCAATTGTCCAAAGTCCTTATCAGGAGTCATCATATATGTTGTGAAACCTTCTTTTTCAGCTTTTTTTGCCAATGTGCCAATCACATCATCGGCTTCAAATCCATCAACATATAATTTAGAAATGTTAAAAGCATCTAGTATTCTATCAATATAAGGTAGTGATGCTGATAAATCATCGGGCATAGCCTCACGATGTGCTTTATAGGAAGGAAATTCAATATGTCGGTGCGTTTTTACCTTTGTATCAAAAACTACAGCAATATGGCTAGGCTTTTGGTTTCTTATCACTTCTCTTAAAGTATTTGTAAAACCTAGCATTGCTGAGGTGTTTAGCCCTTTTGAATTTATTCTAGGATTACGCCCGAAAGCAAAATATGCTCTGTATATCAATGCCATAGCATCAAGAAGAAAAAGTTTCTTTTCCATTATATTATTTTTGTGTTTGAATTTGTAAATGTATGGAAAAGAACATTGTTTTATCTTTAAAGTATTAGATAATTATTCACAACGTAAAACGCTTTATCAACTATAATATCTGCAATATTTGCTTCTTACATTATTCTATCTTGTTATTATGCATTATTTATTATTGCCTCAATGTGACATACATAAGTAATTTGGATTCTCAATATGTACTAAGAGTTATATAAAATATTTTTTTTAACGCTAAATCAACTATTTTTGTATTTATGAAA
>JAOZSY010000008.1:14358-17448 GCA_029939445.1 Bacteroidales bacterium | reverse complement strand
TATGAAAAATACATTCATATTAATTTTTATTTCTTTTATTCTTATTTCTTGTACAAAGCAATCGGTAGTTCTAGAACAAAAATTTGATAATAACCAATGGGGAATGTCTAATGTTGAATTTAAGTATTCTAATAATGATGTGAAGAACGATTATTGCATTATTCTAGAAATAGAATTAAGTGATATTTATAATGCTGATAATTTTGATATAGCTATGGTTCAGAAGAATGACGATGGCGAAACTAGGTATTCATCATATTCCATAAATGTAAAAAATCGTATGGGTGATTTTATTGAAACTAAAGCAGATAGCGGTTTTTATACTTATTCAATAATGATTAATCCTAAAACAAAATTTGCAAGTAAATCAAGTTATTATTTCTCTTTTGAGCACCGTATGTCTGTGGTTAGCATTAGTGGAATAGCTCTTATGAAATTAAAAATAAATCAACTATAAATGGAATTTATAAAACGACATTCACTACCATTATTTCTATTATTATCTATTTTGATAATTAGTTTCTCTTTCAATAATCTAAGTTTATGGGATCAAGACGAGGCCGCATATGCTGGCTTTGCCAAAAAAATGATTGAAACTGATAACTGGCTAATTCCTGATTATATGTGGTCGTTTATTCATCGTAAAACGCCTCTTCACTTTTGGAATATTGCTATTAGTTATAAGATTTTTGGAATGAATGAATTCAGCGTGAGGTTTCCATCTGCAATGGCGGTGGTTTCTACTTATTTGCTAATTTATTTTTGGGGTGGACGCTTATTTGGAAAGAAAACTTCATTAATTGCTGCTGCAGTTCTTAGTACAACATTATTCGTTCCTAGCTTGGGCAAAATTTCTGTAACTGATGCTACATTATTGTTCTTTACAACATTAAGTGCTTTTTCTATTTTGCAAATTCTAAAGAATAAAAGTTGGAAAGCTGTTTTTATATTTTGGCTTTCATTTGCTTTAGCACTTATGACTAAAGGACCTCCAATTATAATTTTTACTGGAATTTTTGTTGGTATTTTGTTTTTATTGCATCCTCAAAGAATGAACTTATTGCGCTTACATCCATGGTTTTTTCTGCCATTGGCATTAGTGCCACTATTTCTATGGGGATATTTGGCATCGCAAAGTGATGGAGGCAAATTCATCGATTGGATGATTGATTGGTATATATTGAAAAGAATAAGTGGTAGTGTGCTTGGACAAACTGGTGCGCCAGGCTTACATCTACTTTTCACTTTTGTTTTCTTTATTCCTTATCTTATGTTTTTCCCAAAGGCACTATGGAATGCCATTAGCAGTATTTGGCAGGATAGGGGCGAAAGGTTTTTATTGGGAGCTTGGTTTATTGCTGGCTGGCTAATATGGGAATTTTCGCCTAGCAAATTACCCGCCTATACTGTTGCCGCTCAAATACCTCTAGCAATACTTATTGCCAAAGTGGTAATGGAGCATCTCCAAAACAATACTCGTCCTCCTAAATGGTTGGTTGCTACGCATTTTGTTATGATCATGGCTGTGAGCATTGGCTTGTCGGTAGCTTCCTTTTTCTTTGAAATGGATATTATTCTTAAAAGTAGTTTTATAGGACTTGCAATTTTTATGTTTATAGGAGCTATTGTTTTCTTTAAAAAGCTGGAATCTCAAAAGTTTGTTAATATACTTATTGGTATAAATATTATGTTTCAGTTTGGGCTTTGGGTAGTGCTAATGCCTCAAATAGATAATTATAAAAACAGCACCAAACTTGTTGGCAAATATATTGCAAATAACTCAATAAAAGGTAGTTCCGTAATTATTGGAAATGTAACTGGCCATCCTCCTAGTTTAGTTTATTATGCTAGCTTTTGGTCTGAAGATATAATTGAGGATCAGAATATAGATAATCTAATAGCCGACTTTAGTAGCATAGAGCCAAAGGTTTTAATCTTAACTTTTGAGCAGTCGCAACTATTATTAGAGAAATTCCCTAATGCTGAAGTTAAGTCTTTTATATCCTTCTTTGTTGATAGAAAAGGAAAAGCAGGCTATTATGTTGTTATAAATGAGGCTGCTAAATCAGAATATTGGCATTCAAGCTTCTAATTCATATTTTAGTATTAAACAAAGCTCCAAGCTATAAACCTACTAATCTTATGGCCAACAGTCATCTCAATGGTTTTTACTTTAGTAGCTTTATACTTTTCTAATGTTTTGTTTATCTGCTTTAAATGGTCATTATTGGAAACTAAACAAGAGAACCAACTAATATTTTTTGAATATTTTTTACTCTCTTTAATCATAGCTTTAATAAAGCGTTTTTCGCCACCAAGGCACCATAGTTCACCATCTTGTCCACCAAAATTGGAATTAACTACCGCCTCAGTATCAAGACCTAAGTTCTGATTCTTCTTGAGATTAGCTTCTTCATAATCTTTTTGCGAAGTAAAAAATGGAGGGTTACAAATACTTATATCAAATTTCTCGCCTTCATTGATAACTCCTTTAAAAAAGTTATGCGAATTATTCTGTAGTCGTAGTTCAATATTCGATTTTAAATTTGGATTACTATTCAATATTTTTTGGGCTGATTTTATGGCTTTCTCATCAATGTCGCTTCCAACAAAATTCCACTTATAATCTACCACTCCAACTATTGGGTATATACAATTTGCTCCAACGCCAATATCCAAGCACTTAATATCCTCTTTTTTGCCCAATTCAGTTTCTACCAGCTCAGCAATATGATGTATATATTCGGCACGACCAGGAATTGGAGGACAAAGGTAGCCTTTAGGAATATCCCAGTCCTTAATGCCATAATCTGAAATTAGTATGGCTTTATTTAAAGCAAGTACAGATTTATTGTCGCTAAAGTTTATGGAAAAACTTCCAAACTCATTTCTACGTGCATAATCATTTAGCTCAGCATAAGCTTTTATAAGTTTCTTATAATCATATGCCTCACGATGCTTATTATTTGCATGTAAATTCTCCTTAGTACTAACTCTTTTCTCTTCTGTTTCCATATTTATTTCTTATTCATTATTTAATAATTATACAATTATACAATGAATTAATTATACAATGTGCTATTGTTGAAA
>JAOZSY010000008.1:0-14258 GCA_029939445.1 Bacteroidales bacterium | reverse complement strand
TTAATAATTATACAATTATACAATGAATTAATTATACAATGTGCTATTGTTGAAATTATATCATTAAACCATTAAACCATTAACCCATTAACCCATTATATCATTATACCATTGAACCATTATATCATTAAACCATTAAACCATTAACCCATTATACCATTATACCATTATACCATTATACCATTGTACCATTGTACCATTGTCATCCTGAGTTTGCCGAAGGACCATTAATCATTATCCAACATCCCAGGTCTTCTTTCAATTGTTCTTTTCTCTGCCTGTTCCAATTTCCATTCATCAATTTTCTTTTCGTGTCCCGATAGTAAAATCTCAGGAACTTCCCAACCTTTAAACATTCTTGGGCGCGTATATGCTGGCGGGGCAACCATTCCATCTTGAAATGAGTCGCTCAATGCCGACATTTCATCGCCAATTGCACCAGGAATTATTCTTGTAAGTCCATCAACCAAAACCATGGCTGCAAGCTCGCCTCCAGAAAGTACATAATCGCCAATGCTAAACTCTTTGGTTATATAATGCTCACGAATTCTTTCGTCAACACCTTTATAATGACCACAAAGGATAATTATATTCTTATAATTTATATAATTATTTAGAGTAGGCTGGTCCAGTAGTTTGCCATCAGGACTAGTATAAAAAACTTCATCATAATCTCTTTCTGATTTTAGTTCATCAATGCAATCAGCAATTGGTTGTGGTGTCATTAGCATTCCGCCTTTGCCAGCGTATGGGTAATCATCCACCCGTTTGCGCTTGTCTGTTGACCAATCGCGAAGGTTATGTGTATGAACTTCTATGATTCCACTGTCGATAGCACGCTTTACAATCGAATGACCAAAAGGGCCATCAAACATCTCTGGAAATATGGTAATTATATCTACTCTCATGGCTGCAAAGGTATGGAAATATTATGTTAATATTTGTGTTGTTATCTCTTGAAATTCAAGTCTGTTTTTTCGCTATTTTTGAGCTTCATAAAATCGATTATATATAATATTATGATATACCGAAGTAAAGCCCCATTGCGCCTAGGTTTGGCAGGTGGAGGTACCGATGTAGCACCATACTCCGACCTTTATGGAGGTGCAATTCTCAACGTAACCATTAATATGTATGCATATGCTACCATTGTACCACGTACTGATGGTAAAATTATATTGCATGCATTGGATAAGGAAGAGCGCTTTGAATACAAGTCTATTGATGAACTTCCTATTGATGGTAATTTGGATTTGCTGAAAGGGATTTATAATCATATTGTAAAAAACTTTTCGCATAAGAAACTATCTTTTGAACTTACAACTCGTGTGGATGCGCCTCCAGGCTCAGGCTTAGGCACTTCTTCTACCTTGGTAGTTGCAATTCTTGGTGCTTTTGCCGAATGGTTAAAACTACCTCTTGGTGAGTATGATATGGCGCAAATTGCCTATCAAATAGAGCGTGTAGATTTGGCAATGGCTGGTGGTAAGCAGGATCAATATGCCGCTACTTTTGGTGGAGTAAATTATATGGAGTTTTATGCTGATGATAAGGTTATTGTAAATCCTTTGAGAATTAAATCGGATTACTTAAATGAATTGGCATTTAATTTAGTTCTTTATTATACTGAAACATCTCGCCTGAGTTCCAAAATTATAGAAGCCCAGAGCAAAAATGTGAATGAGAAAAATAGCAAAACAATTGACGCTATGCATAAGCTTAAAGAGCAAGCTCAGCAAATGAAGGAGACTCTTTTAAAAGGTGATATTGATACTATTGGTGAGATCTTAGATTTTGGTTGGAAGCATAAAAAGAAAATGGCAAAAGGAATTACTAGCCCTTTTATTGACGAAATATATGATGCAGCTATTGATGCTGGTGCTTCTGGCGGAAAAATTTCCGGTGCTGGTGGTGGTGGTTTTATGTTCTTTTATTGCCCCAATAATACCCGCGATAAGGTAATTCGTTCACTGAAAAAATTTGGTGGTGATGCAAAACGCTATGAGTTTGTAAATACTGGACTAAGTACTTGGAGCTTTTAATATAAGTGATAAATAGAGAAAAGAGAAGGATTAACTTACTTCTCCTTTCACTCTTCACCCTTAATACTTCACCCCTAAAAAATGATATACCCAAATAATTTTGAGGAAAAAATAGGTTTTCTGCAAATCCGGAAAATGCTCATAGAGTCATGCCTTAGCCCTGCTGGTGTTAAGTTTGTTGATAAAATGAAGTTTATTTCTCATGGAGAAGCTCTAAAGTCGCGTTTGGATCAGGTGAACGAATTTCGTGAGATGATTCTTATGGAAACAGCTTTCCCTGCTAATAATTTCATGGATTTATCAGATGTGCTTTTATACTTAAAAACTGAGGGCGTATCCATTGCTAGAGAGGAGTTTTTTGATCTTTTGCTTTCCTTAAAAGCTATTATCGCAGTTAAGAGTTATATTGCCAAACGCCACGAAAAATATCCAAATATTGCAAAATTAAATAGGCAAGTTTTATTTGATGATAATATCGTTCCCATTATGGATAAAATAATGGATAATAAAGGGGATATTAAGGATAATGCAAGCCCTGTTCTTTTTGAGATTAGAGCAAAAATGCATAAGTTAAATGCATCAATGCGTAATGCAATTCAGAAAAGCCTGCATATTGCCAAAAAAAATGGCTGGGCTCGCGACGATGCTGAGGTTACCATAAGAAATGGTAGAGCAGTAATTCCAATGCTCGCTTCTGATAAACGTAAAATTAAAGGTTTTGTTCATGACGAAAGTAAAACTGGGCAACTTGTTTACTTGGAACCAATGGAACTTTTTGATACTAATAATGAAATTCGTGAGTTGGAGATTTCTGAGAATTACGAAATTCAGAAAATACTATTGGAATTTACCAATAATATCCGCCCCGATATTGAATCTTTATTAATGGCTTACCGTTATCTGGGCACCATTGATTTTATTCGTGCTAAAGCCAATTTTGCCATTAGAATTGATGCCGTAAAGCCTATTATTAATAATAGCGATGAGTTTGTTTGGCGTGAGGCAAAACATCCTCTTTTAGTACTTTCTTTCAAAGAAAAAGATAAGAAAGTAGTTCCTTTGGATATTTCATTAAATGCTGATAATAGAATACTAATTATTTCGGGACCCAATGCAGGAGGTAAATCTGTTTGTCTTAAAACTGTTGGCCTGCTTCAATATATGTTGCAATGTGGCCTATTAGTTCCCATGCGCGAGAATTCTGAGGCTCGCCTTTTTGATGATATGTTTGTAAATATTGGCGATGAGCAATCCATCGAAAACGACTTAAGTACATATAGTTCACATCTTTTAAATATCAAGAATTTCCTTAATAAGGCAAAAGATAATAGCCTTTTTCTTATTGATGAGTTTGGTGGAGGTACCGATCCTGCCATTGGTGGTGCTATTGCCGAGGCTTCCTTAGAAAAACTTAATCAAAAGCAGGCCTATGGCGTTATTACCACCCATTATAGTAATCTTAAGGCTATGGCTAAAGATGGAAATGGGATTATAAATGGTGCCATGCTTTTTGATACTAAAGAGTTGCGACCACTTTATAAACTTAAAATCGGGAAGCCAGGAAGCTCTTTTGCCTTCGAAATTGCTCGTAAAATTGGTTTGAGTGAGGATATTCTGAAACGTGCAAAACATAAGTCGGGGCGCAAAGAGATTGATTTAGATCAGCGTTTGCAAGAAGTGGAGTATGAAAAAGAAGTTTTGGACAAAAAGCAGAAAGAGCTTGAATTTACCGATGATGCGCTGCGCGAATTAGTGGAAAAATATGAGCTGCTAAACTCTAGACTACAAGCAAATAAGCAGCAAATAATTTATGATGCAAAAGCTGAGGCCAAAGAAATACTTAAGGATGCCAATCGTGTTATTGAGAAGAGTGTTAGGGATATTAAAGAGAGTAGGGCTGATAGTAGTAAACTAAAAGATATTCGTAAAATAGTAGAAACTAAAAAACAGGAAGTGAATAAAAGTCTTGAGAAAAAACCTAAGACTAATCTTTCAGATGTTGTTTCTACAAAGGAGAAGAAAATAAAGACTAATATTAAAATCCTTGATGATAAGCCTGTTGTAGGTGATGATGTGAGGGTGATAGGGCAAGAAACTGTTGGGCAGCTTGAGCAAATTAAAGGCAAGAATGCGTTGGTGAGTTTTAACTCGCTACGGGTATCGGTAAAATATGATAAGCTAGAAAAAGTGAAGGTTAAAAAGCTTAAATCAACATCTAGTCCAAACCAATACAGTGGAATTATGAAAGAGATTCATAAACGCTCGGTTAATTTTAAACATAATATAGATGTTCGTGGAATGAGAGCTGAAGAGGCATTGGTTTTTATCAAAAATTGGATAGATGAGGCAATACTGATAAGTGCTAAAGACTTGGAGGTTTTGCATGGAACAGGAAACGGTATTCTTCGTCAGATAATTAGAGATTACCTGAGTTCTTTGCGAGAAGTACAGAGTTTTGCGGATGCTCATATCGACTTTGGTGGAAGTGGAAAAACTATTATTAAAATGAGGTAAGCAGACTTTTTTTGCCATAAAATATAAGAAATAGATTATAATAATGAACTACCAACAAACTTTAGATTATCTTTTTACGCAGTTGCCAATGTTTCAGCGACAAGGTGCTGCTGCTTATAAATCTAATTTGGATAATACTATTGCTCTTTGCAAAATGCTTGGCAATCCCGAAAAAAAATTCCCTAGTATACATATTGCAGGTACTAATGGCAAAGGAAGTACTGCTAATATTATTGCATCTGTATTTCAAGAGCATGGGTATAAAACCGGCCTTTATACTTCTCCTCATTTGGTAGATTTTAGAGAGCGTATTCGTATAAATGGGCAAATGGTAAGTGAGAGTTTTGTTGTCGATTTTGTAGATATTTATAAGGAGCAATTCATCGATATTCAGCCAAGTTTTTTCGAGATTACTTTTGCAATGGCTATTGAGTATTTTGCTCAGCAGGAAGTGGACATTGTAATTATGGAAACAGGGATGGGAGGTAGGCTGGACTCTACAAATGTAGTAAATTCTATACTAAGCATAATAACAAACATTAGCCTCGATCATACTGCTTTCTTAGGAGATTCCATTGCCGAAATTGCTGTTGAAAAAGCAGGGATAATTAAGAAAGGAATTCCTGTAATTATTGGTGAGCGTCAGCAAGAAACCACACAAGTTTTTAAAGAGTTTGCTGATAAAAATAATGCCTCCTTATTATATGCTGGAGATATAGCAAAGCTTTTCTTTAACGATAATACAGAGAATTATATGGCTGTTGTAAATGAGGAGTTATTCGAAAAAATAGAATTTCCATTAAAGGCAAACTATCAGTCTTATAATTTGCGAACAGCCATGGCTGCAATAGGTGTACTAGCCGAAAAATGGCAATTGAATCAGGAGTTAATTCTTTCGGGAATTTCTAATACAGTAAAAAATACAAATTTTGCTGGGCGATGGCAAGTCGTTTCTCAGAATCCTAAAATAATTCTTGATACTGGGCATAATGTCGAAGGTATTACATATACCATGGATCAGCTTTCGCAAGAGAAATTTGATAAACTGCATTTTGTGCTAGGAATGGTAAATGATAAGGATATAAATAGTGTACTAGCATTATTGCCCAAGGATGCTGAGTATTATTTTTGCAAGGCGGATATCCCTCGTGGTATGAATACTGATATACTTATGAGTAAATCCATAAAATTTGGATTAAAAGGGGATGCTTATTCAACAATAGAAGAAGCATTTGCACAAGCTAAGAAAAATGCCCAAGAACAAGATATGATATTTGTTGGTGGTAGTACCTTTACCGTGGCAGAAGTTTTGCCATTAGTTTAATGTAATACGGTCTTCTAGACCGTAGTTCTTTTATATTGTAACATGGTCTTCCAGACCGTAGTTCTGTTATGCTAAAATCTACGGCAAGATACTGATATACATCTATTTACTATCCAAATATTCCCTATAAGCTTTAACCATCCTAATATCAGAATAACTATAATTATCTCCCAAATCAGCTCTTATATCCGAGCTGCTAACCTCTGGATTTTCTTCATAAAATCTAAGCACTTCCTTTATTTTTTTCTCATGAATAAAGTCTTTAATGTCTAG
Source organism: Bacteroidales bacterium (assembly GCA_029939445.1). Lineage (GTDB taxonomy): Bacteria > Bacteroidota > Bacteroidia > Bacteroidales > UBA1556 > UBA6267. Next base: position 8,105 of record JAOZSY010000008.1, on the reverse strand, counting down.
CTCTCCTTTAGCAACATATTTAGCCAAATGGCTTTGTATAGTACCCGTAACAAAACCCCTTTCTTTGGCAATTTCCAAAATGCTATTTCCCTTTTTATAAAGCTTGTAAGTTACTTCCCAAGTTTTTTCTTTGGCTTTCTTTACTGTACTACTTTTTCTGATCTTTTTCTCAATTACCATATCAAGCTCCGCAGAGTCAGGAGTTCTCTCAAGTCCGCATTCTTCAATATATTCTTCTACCATTTCCAACCAAAGGTCACCATATTGCTCAAATTTCACTTTTCCAATTCCCGAAATGGCCAGCATTTGCTTTTTTGTACAAGGCAAATTATTGGCAATTCCCTCCAATACCTTATTGGGAGCAATTTGATATAACTCCACGCCATCAACCTCAGCTTCTTCTGAGCGCCAGAATCTAAGTAGTGCAAACAAATCACTGTATTTTGTCCTAACAGCTTTTGTAACAATATTCTTAGCTTTCTTTACTTCCGATTTATTGTTGTCTAAAGCACTCTTGGCTCTTACGCTCAAGTATGCCTCAATATTAAATCCATGAAACAGTATTTTTAGACTCTTCTGTTTGATATTAATAATTTCGGAAAGTTTATCCAAATTCTCGTCAATACCTTTTGATGTCGCTTTGCTATCAGTGTCATAAGAAGTCTCTTTAAGCGCTGATAGTATTACTTTATCGTGGTAATTAAAGAAGTATTCAGCAGCTTTTTTAATTCGTTCTTGTAGCTCTTCATTATTTTCAGCATCAGCATTTTGTGATAGTAAATAATTAATCTGATTTATAAATTTTGCTGCAACTGCCGATATTTCGGGTATAGCTTTGCGTTGCAATTCGTTAATAGTATTATTTATATTTCCAGAGATAGCATTAAGGTGCTCACCAATAATCCTATTTAGCTGCCCAATGGTATAGCTCATTTCTCTATAATTGAAAATCTCGGCAAGGAGTTCTTTTTGGTAGTTATTCTTTGCAGATTGCAAACTATTTTCGTCGGGTTGACTTTTTTCAGCATTTTTGTTGAAATCAGTAACTTCTTTATCGCAGATTATTGCATTCTCAGAAATTTTAGAGCTCAATACCATGCCTTCTAGGGTTCGGCATCGCGAGAATGCAACATATGTTTGCCCATGCGAGAATGCCGCTGCAGCATCAATTATTGCCTTATCGAATGTAAGCCCCTGACTTTTGTGGATAGTAATTGCCCATGCTAAGCGTAATGGATATTGCGAAAACTTTCCAATAATCTCTTCCTTAATTTCTTTGCTTTGAGGGTCTATTTCATATTTTATATTATCCCATACTTCATGCTTAGTAAGAATCTCTTCGCCATCTGCTTCAATGAGTATCTCATTGTCGCCAAAGGAGATTACTTTGCCAATTTTACCATTAAAATATCGTTTTAGAGGATTGCTGTCGTTCTTTATATACATTACCTGAGCACCAATTTTAAGCTCCAAATGAAAATCTGTAGGATATGCACTCTCGGAAAATAATCCTTCGACTACTGCTTTGAACTTTCGAGGGCGACCTTTTATCTCCTCCATGCGTTCATGATTTATAATATCAGCATTTCTATTATGGGTAGTAAGTGTAATATATCCTTCTTCTTCTTTAGGCCTGAAATTCTTCTTATACCTTTGGTGCAAAATATCGTAACTTTCGCTAGTTAGCTGGTCATTGCGAACTTCATTAAGTATTTTTACAAAGTGGTTGTCCTTCTGACGATAAATATGCTTAAGCTCCACAGTGGTCATATTACTATCGCGCAATGCATGAGAATTGAAAAAATACATTGAATTATAATATTGCCTCATAAGTACCCATTCGTCATCCTTTACAACGGGCGAAAGCTGCTGCAAATCGCCAATCATTAGTAACTGTACTCCACCAAAGGCTAAAGATCGGTTTTTATATCTTCGCAAAACTTCATCTATGGCATCAAGCATATCGGCTCTTACCATCGATATTTCATCTATTATCAATAGATCAAGAGTCTTGATAATATTTATCTTTTTCTTGGCAAATTTTTTCTTAAAATTAGGATTATCAATCTTATGACCAACCACACGCTCGGTTACAATAGGGCCAAAAGGTAGCTGAAAAAAAGAATGTATGGTTACTCCTCCAGCATTTATTGCCGCTACCCCAGTTGGAGCAACTACAACCATGCGCTTATGCAATTTGGTTTTTAAGGATTTCAGAAATGTAGTCTTTCCTGTACCTGCTTTGCCTGTTAAAAATATATTCTGATTGGTATATTGTACATAGTCAAAAGCTAATTCTAATTCGTGATTTTCTTGCATTTCCTTATTATAATTTTGAATTCCAAAATTAGTGATTTATTTTATAGATAATAGTATTACTTTTTGATTTAGAGTTATAATATTACCATATTTTATAAGATATCTATTTGCAATCCATAATACTAATATTGTATTTTTATTTGGATTGATACAAATGCTATTTTAGTATAAAAAACGCACTATAGTTTTGTGATAAATAGTACAATGGTGTATTATTAATTATGAGTAATTTTGGAACATAATTATTAATAAAATAAACTATGTTTAAAGTTTTATTTGCAGTATTGCTTATAGGGATAAGTATATCAGCTTATACCCAATCGTTTCCGTATGATGTAAAATTAGAAGCTGTTTCAATTACAGATTTGGGAGGTGTTCAATCCTATAGTTACGGACAGCATAATGGTAAATGGGTTATTGTGGGAGGTCGTCTTGACGGTTTGCATCGTCGTCAACCTTTTGCGGCTTTCGATTTGGTGGGTCATAACAATCAGTTAATAGTAGTTGATCCTGTGGCTATGCAAAAATGGACAGTTGGCATAAGTACTCTGCCAGTAAATTTACAAGAACAATTGAGGTCGACTAATACGCAGTTTATTCAAGATGGCGATTATTTATATATATTTGGTGGCTATGGTTATTCTGCAGCTGTGAATAATCATATAACATTTGAATACCTAACAGTAATTGATGTTCCTGGTTTAATTAATGCTATTATAAATAATACTAGTATTATTAGCTACTTTAGGCAAGTAAGCGATGCGCGATTTGCTGTTACGGGAGGTCAAATTGGTAAAATTTATGATGTTTTTTGCTTGGTTGGAGGACAAAAATTTACTGGTAAATATAATCCCATGGGAGGATCTACTTTTACACAAACCTATACCGACCAAATTAGAAAAATGAAAATTTCGTATGATGGCACTAATTTAAACATAGTTCATTTGCCATATATTACTGATTTGGCTAATCTTCATCGTCGCGATTTTAATGTTGCCCCACAGATTATGCCCAATGGAGAAGAAGGTTTAACCTCATTTTCTGGTGTTTTTCAGGAAACTGTGGATCTACCTTATCTGTATTGTACAAATATTGATAGCAATGGGCAAGTGGCTAATAATAATTTTTCGCAGTATTATAATCACTACGAATGTCCGAAGTTAGCTATACATAATGCAGCAGAAAATGTTATGAGTACTGTTTTTTTTGGCGGAATAGCTCAGTATTATGATTTGAATGGTGTATTAACCATGGATAATAATGTTCCATTTGTGAGCACAATTGCAAGAGTTAGTCGTGATGCAAATGGACAAATGATTGAATACAAACTCCCCATAGAAATGCCTGCTTTATTGGGAGCATCAGCGCATTTTATTCATAACAAAGATTTGGCATATTATAATAATGGTGTTCTTAAAATGGATAGCCTTAGTAGCGATACAACTATTGCAGGCTATATTTATGGAGGAATATCTAGCTCTGCCCCAAATATCTTTTTTATAAACGATGGAACACAAAGTATTGCTTCTACTCAGATATATCGTGTATTACTAATTAAGAATCCTACTGCGGAGATTCATCAAGCAAATGAGCAAAGTAAAAGTAGTCTGCAATTGCAACTTTATCCAAATCCAAACGATGGGGTTTTCAAAATGTCTTTTGTATTGCAGAAAAAAGGATCTGTAATCTACAGATTATATGACAATTCAGGAAGACTGCTTAAAGAAGGTGAAGAGGAATTCCTTGCCGGGAAAAGTGTGCTTTCTATAAAAATGGACGAACAATCAATAGAAGGATTATATATACTCGTGTTTGAAGCTGAAGGAAAAACCCAAACTCAGAAAATGATTTTGAAATAGATACTATATGCCTTATTATTCAAGTACGAAAGTTTATAAAAGAGGAAGGCAAATAGGCGTTATACTAGAATGGGTAACCAACAGCAAAAGATAATACATAATCATCTAATATATGCGGGCTTGTGAATGTCCAATACTTATTATATTCTTTATAAGGTTTTCGTAATGGAATAGCAAGATCAAATCTAATAACTACATAATCGAGGTCTATTCTTGCACCTAAACCTGCACCTACAGCCAGTTGTTTATAAAAAGTATTAAAATCGAATTTGCCGCCAATACGACTTGGATCTTCATTTAAGAGCCAAACATTACCTGCATCTATAAATAATGCACCATTGAGTCTGTACATAATTGGAAACCGATATTCTAAACTTCCTGCAATTTTTATTTCACCAGACTGATCCAATAGTAAAGAACTTTGTGTTAAATCCTTCTTATAGCTTCCTGGGCCGACTGTTCTTGCATAAAATGCACGTAAATCATTGCTGCCACCAGCAAAAAACTGCTTAATAAAAGGCATTACTGTTGATTTATTATAAGGTACGCCTATTCCTCCAATCAACCGGGTAACTAATGCACTTTTGGGAGATAATGCCAAATAATATCTAAAATCATTTACTACTTTGAAATATTGAGAATAGGTGGCATTGAAAATTTTATCTGGAGACGAAGCTGTTAATTTACTTTCTGTAGTAGCAAATAGATTTAATAGGTTACCTGCTAAATCAAGAGAAATATTATTATAATAATTCTTTAATATATTCGTCTTAGAATGCTTTTCCATAGTTAAACTATATGTTGAACCTATAATGAGCTGATCTTGAAAACTACGCGCTACACTTGGAAATTCTTTTAGGTAATCTAAAAACTCGGGAGAAGTTTCCATCATCCTATAAATGTTGAAAGTGAGAGGTTCTATTTTTACTAATAAGTTTTTATTAGCTCTCCATTCGTATCCAAAGTTAATATGCGAAACGCTTGACTGATAATACTTTACTCGTTTACTAATTTTAAATCCAATGATTGCATAGGTTTTAGGAATATATTTTTTGTTATTATTTTTTAATTTGAAAGGCAATAAAAAACGAGGAAATTCTAAAGATGTTTGTAGTCCAATTCCATAGGAATTCAATCCTAAATCATATTCCTTTTTCTTGGCTCTTTTTTGCCACTCGAGGCCACCACTAAGTTGAATATTGAGTCTCTCTGCCCCTTTAAAAATATTCCCATGCGAAATAGCCAAAACAGCAAAAGGGCCTATAAAATCATTTGATTTTGTGGCAAAATTCATCTCAAGTGATGTGCTTATGGGCTTGCTTGGTGTTAGATATATATGAGCATTTAGAGTGTTGGCTTTGGATGAGTCTTTGGAATAAACAATCTCAGATAATTTAAAAATTCCAAAATTATTCATATAATTAAGTGTTGCCTTATGATTATCTAACTTATAAATGGGGTCATCTAATAGTGAAATCACTCTATTGATATATTTTTGTTTAAAGTAGTCTTGTTTCTGGAAATATATATTGTTTGTGGAGTCGTAAACTAAATCAATATTATTTATACTGTCTTTATTTGTATTAAAAAATATTTCTACAGAATTAACAGAATACTTTTCTTGATTCGACCTTTGAATATTATTCTTGATACGTAATGCTACATCAATCTCTTTATTCCCAATAGTTGTGTCCATATCAAATATCAAATATTCAGGTTTAAAAAAGAAATGCCCTTCGTTTCTTAGATAATCTGTAATTCGTTGTCGTTCATTTTTCACATTATTAAGCCAATATTCTTCACCGGGTTTAATAAAGCTATCGTCTAAGCTAGTTGTAATTAGCCTATCAATTGGATATTGATTCGAAAAGTAATTGTATTTTCTAAAATGATATGAATCCTTGAAAGTAACTGTGTATATTGCTTTTACCTTTTTATTGTCTTTGCCAGAATATTTTAGGTTTAGTTCTACATTGCTATCAAAGTGGCCACTATTAAAAAGACCTTGCTGTATTTTTAGTAAACGATTTTCAGGATGAACTTTAGAAAGTAATACTGGCGGTTTACTAAAAACTGACCAAATATAATGCTGCACCCCCCAATTTCTTTTTGGCTGCATATAGTTATAAATAGTGAGCCCAGATCGTGAAAAGGTAAAAAAGCTCCAATTGGATCTAACTGTTCCGGTATAAACTATATCATAAACTTTGAAAGGTAGTTTTTCTACTTTCTTCTTACCGTTCCATTTATACCAGGTACGTATATATAATTTTTCCCCATCGGGTAATTTTTTAGTGTTTGAACAGGATGATAATATGCTAGCCGAAATTAGAAAAAATAAACTTAATTTAATAGACAGAGCTCTGATAGATCCCATAATATGAGAAGACAAATTAATTAAAAATGTATATTGTCGTTGGCCTATCATTAGTTTATTCCTCTTTTTTAATCTTAAATATATCACTAAATGAATTATAGGTTTTCTTAATTCTAAATCCACCTCCTGTAGATATTACTTCACCCTCCATTAAATCATCATACCCACTTTTTCTAAATAATAGGGCTTGCAAAGTTCCACTTTTATTAATGTCATAGCCCACTGTTAAATTATTTTGGGTTGCAGATTCCATTTGCCCATAGGTTTGCCCCTGTTGCGTGGTATTAGTTGTTAAACTACCAGTGTATTTTATTCTAATTCTATCGTGATAAAAGCTTTTGCCAACATTAAAAAATAAATTTGATTGAGACTCTAAGTCACCACTGGAAGTGTAATTACTGTATGATTGCATATCAAAACTCATATCTACAAACTTAATTTGATCGCTAATTAATTTATTTAATCCACTAGCAAGTATTTGATTTATATAGGAGTTAATATCAATAGTTTTTGTATTTTGAAGAGTTGCAAATTGCCCTCGTACCAATAGGTTTACAGCATTAATGCTTCTTTCTTTGTCCGTCATTTGTGAAATTTTAGACGAGATAAGAGGGTCATCTGTTTCTGATGAAATATCAAATTGAATGACTAAATTATCTAAGCTACCTTTCATATATATAAATATAGTCACCTCCAAATTCCTATTGTAATCTTCTACTAAACCTCCAGTTTGTGCCCATATTTTTGTCGATGAATTTATGGTTAATATTGGATTCTCCACATCATTTGTAATTTGAATATAACTACCATCTTCTACTTTAAGCTTATCCATTGTAACCATTGGTATTGAATAGCTCATATTTCCTTTATCAATATTTAATATACCATAAGTTTTAGGCGTATTATTTAATATCACATATTTGACATCACCATTTATTGCCATATTTAAGTAATTTTCGAAGCTGTTGTCAAAGTAAATATTAAATTTACAGCCCTTTTTTATGATAAATTCGGCATCTAATGATTTAAACATCTCATACTTATTTAGATATTCTATTTTTGACATCAGTAATGTATCAATAATACTTAGTGTATCAATTTTAGTAAAATTAATTAAGTCATCATTATTCTCAACTGAAAGATCTTCTGGAAAAACATAGTTAATCTGAGTAGGGTAGTCAATAATAACTTTGCTCTCTGCTTGCATATTCTTCAAATTTCCATTTAGATGCATTTCGAGCTCAGCAATTATTAAACCATAAACCAATTCTTCATTATGTCGTTCAGTGTTCATTAGCTCAATTGCATCTGATTTAAGAGAAAAGTTATTAAAGATTAAGTCCTTATTAATATACTGAATGTTTCCAGCAAAAGATATTTTATGCTTATTTTTATCAAGGAGATTGATTCTTTCAGCTGATATTAGATTGTTTCTAATAAGTATTTTTTCATTGTTTATAGTATATACCTCATTCAAATCCATAAAACCAAAGCTAGCCTCATCAAATTCAATGAAACCATCAATAATTGGTTCGTCAATTGTTCCAGAC
>JAOZSY010000323.1 GCA_029939445.1 Bacteroidales bacterium | reverse complement strand
AAACTTTAGTTGTCCTGAAGCCATGAAGTATTTAGGAAAAAACACTAACATCGAAATTCCTGAAAAGAAACTTACAGATGATGAGCAACAGAAATATAAATTAAAGCAAGATTTATATACTGTAAATACCTGGGCAATGAAATTTTTTGAGACATCATTGCTCAAAGATGAAGATGCCAGGGCTTATATATTAAATAGATTTAAAGAGAAGGAATACAAACTATACAATATTGGTTATGCTGATAAATCATTTAATAGTTTTGTAAATGCAGCTTTAAGTGCTGGCTACTCCATTGAATTACTCAAAACTGCAGGGCTAGTTTCTCAAAAGAATGGTAAGACCTACGATTTCTTTATTGATAGACTAATGTTTCCAATAATTAACGCCAGTGGGCAAATTACAGGCTTTTCAGGGAGATTATTAGATGACAAAAGCAATTTTGCTAAGTATATGAATACAAAGGAAAATACTGTATTCAAAAAGAGCAAAACTTTATTTGGTATTAATACAGCTCGTAAAGCAATAAAGGAAGCAAAAACAGCAATTATTGTGGAAGGCAATACTGATGTGATTCGTATGCAGCAAATGGGCTTTGAGAACACTGTAGCTACTCTCGGAACATCATTTACTACAATGCATGCAAAAGAGGTTAAAGCTATTGCTAAAAGAACAATACTCGTAATGGATGGAGACGTGGCTGGTAAAAAAGCAACTTTTGTATCGGCACATATTCTTCTCCAAAACGGAGTATTGGTGCAAACAGTAAAGTTACCTGACAAAAAAGACCCTGATTCTTTCTTTTCGGAAGATAAAAGCGAATGGTTTGAGCAAAATAAGAAAGATTACATTCTTGAATACTGTAGAAGTTTGTTTAAGAAGGTTGGAAACGACCCATTAATGAAGGTTGAGGCGATTAATGAAGTTGGGGAATTACTTATAATGATTGAAAACGATGCCGTTCGTAATTCCTATATAACAGAGTTGGTTTCTGTACTCAAAAAGTATAAAATCAACAGTTCTACATTAACCAAGTCAATTAATCAATTTGAGAAAAGTAACTCTAAAGAAAATGAAGAAGATGTATCTAACGGAGGACTTCCATCCTATTTAAATGCTGATGAGGTAAAAGCATATTACAAATACGGCTATTACGAAGGTCTAGCAGGCAATGATATTAATCAAATATTTTTTGGTCCTGGTAATAGAATTAGCAACTTCGTGATCACTCCTATTTTTCATATTAAGTCATTGGATAATGCAAGGAAAATATTTGAGCTAAGAAATAAGGATAACTACTGCGTAAAGATAGAGATTGATATGCAGGAAATGACTTCTTTAAGTGCTTTTAGAAAAGTAATAGAAGGTCAAGGGAACTTTATTCTAGAATGCAATGATGCTCAATTTATGAAAATAAGGGCTAAACTCTATGATAATACAGTATTTTGTGAAGCAATTGATAATCTAGGATGGCAAAAACAAGGTTTCTGGGCTTGGGCAAATGGAGTTCAAACTAAAGATGGATATATTGATACAGACGAGGATGGTATTGTAAAGTATAAAAATACAAACTATTATATTCCTGCTTTTAGTTCCATTTATATTGACGATAGAACTCTTTTTATGGAAGAAAGAAAGTTTCGTTTAATAAAACCTAATGTAGATGTTCAGCAATGGACTACTTTATTCATCAAAGTATATGGTGATAATGGTAAAGTTGCTATCGCCTATTGGATTGCTGCATTATTTAGAGATTTCATTCTTAGAGTATTTAAGAACTTTCCTTTATTAAATCTTTTTGGCCCTAAAGGAACAGGAAAGTCTCAAATGGCAATGAGTATGATGTCGCTATTTGGGGAAGCTCAAACTACTGCTAACATTCATAATATCACCAAAGCTGGGCTTGCAGATCATGTTTCTCGCTTTATTAATGCATTTGCATGGATTGATGAGTATAAAAACGCATTAGATTTTGATAAAATTGAGACATTAAAATCAATTTACGATAGTATTGGCCGTAGTAGAATGAATATGGACAAAGGCAAGAAAAAGGAAACAACATTGGTTAATAGTGCTGTAATACTTAGTGGACAAGAAATGCCAACGGCAGATATCGCTCTATTTAGCAGAGTTATTTTCCTAATGTTTACTCAAAGTGAGTTTAATGATGAAGCAAAAGCTGATTATGATAGGTTAAAATCTATGGAAAGGAATGGTTTGAGTAAGTTTTCTAATGATATTATCAAGCATTTTATATACTTTGAGAAACAATTCTATATAGAATATGATATAGTATTATCTGAATTGAGCAATTTGCTCAAAAATGAGAGTGTAGAAGATAGAGTTTTGAGGAATTGGACTTCAATTATTGCTAGTTTTAAAGTAATATCTCAAAAAATTACATTCTCCTTTGATTATTCTGACTTAATTAGTGTTTGCACCAAAGGAATTATTACTCAAACACGACAATCACAACGTTCGGATGAGATTGGTGTTTTCTGGGATATTATGGAAAGTCTTTTTGATCATGATAAACTTATATCAGGTTGGAATTTTAAGATTGATTATTGTGACTCTATAAAAACTAAGATGCGAACTATTAATTTTACGGAGCCTAGAAATGTACTTAAATTGAAGTTCTCGAA
>JAOZSY010000322.1 GCA_029939445.1 Bacteroidales bacterium | reverse complement strand
ATCTAAATAAAGGAATATCAATTGTAGTCGTGCAACAGTTGCTTGGACATACAACTGTTGGAACTACCGAAATATACGCAAAAGTAATAGAGAAGACAATATTCAATGAGATGGAGAAATTTGAGCAATAGAATATCAAATTATTTATTAATAATGACCTAAAAAATTGAATATCATTTTTATTTGAACAGGAGTAAAAGGACGTTTTCTGTGATAGCCCAAACTATCCTCTATTTCTTTTATCCATTTCTTAAAGGTTTGGGTTGACACTCCGTATTTAGCTGCTAGGCTTGATAAAGTTTCTGGTGTATAATTGTAATTATCTGAATTCATATAAATTGTTTTAATGTTATTTAATAATATCAAAACTAAGAATAAATTTATATGAAAATACCCACAAACCATTACTATGACTCTTTTGCACCCAAAAGCATCATTATGCTTTATAATTCAACGTTTTTTATTTTTGGGCTATACTTTTGAATGTATTTCAAAGCATTTCAAACCAATAATTTCATACTTTTTATCGAAAAATAAGCTGATTTCACTAAAATCAGGACCTAAATCGTCGTGTATTTGACTTTTATTGATGGGTATCGAAGTATTAGGTTTATAATAATATGGAAAAGTAAGAGTAATATTATTGTATTTTTTATATAGCTTAAATTACTCCGACATAAAATGCGGGATGTGAATATTAGCTTTGCAGAATAACAATTAAAAACTTTAATTATGGAAACAAAACAGATTGAAATTAAAAATTTTGAAATATCTTGGAATGGTTTATTATGGACAATTAAGTGTGCCGAACCAAAGGTGTTGGAATATATTTATTTACCTATCACTCAAATTGTAAAAATGTTAGATATTGAAAATATTAGCACTGAAGAATTTGATAGACATATTGATAATTACGATACTGTCAAATTTAAAAAAGTAGTATTATTAATGGAAATAGAAGCTGATGGGGAAGTTTATTATTCAAAATTATATGAGCCTGAAGATAGTGAAAGTTATGGGTTTGAAATGATTGAAACAAAGATTAAAGAATAATTAACTCCGACACAGATTGGCGCACCAATTTCCTTTCTTTGCAAAAAGCAAATAATATTAGTATGAAGAAATCAAAAAAAATTAAGAAATTATATCAATATATTGGAAATGTTTCTGAAGGAAAAATAGCCGTTGGGAATAAGGCTACTGCTAATAGCAAAGAATTGAAATATGGCTTTACTGATGAAGATGGCTTTGAGATAGTTTCGCTCAAATACGATATTGTATGGGACTTTTATGAAGGATTTGCAAGGGTATGCATTCTGAAAAATAAGAAACCATATTGGGGAATAATAGATGCTAAAGGCAAAGAGCTAATTTCTTGCGAGCATAAATCAATACTACCAATAGACAATAAACTATTCTACATTAAATCAAATGATGAAGATAAAGAGAATAAATGGGGTGCAATAAATATTGAGAATTTTGTATCGGTTTTACCATTTATATACGATTGGCTTTTCCCTGTTAAAGAAGAAATTGTAATATACCGTATTGCAGATAAATATGGTGCAGTTCATCAAAATGGCAAAGAAATTATTCCAGCTGAATATGATAGCTTAAAGTTCTTTTCTGAAGAACTATGCGCTGCCAAATTAAACGGCAAATGGGGCTATATAAACAAGAAGAACGAAATTGTAATCCCATTTGAGTATAAGCATGTTTGGCCTTTTGAGAAAGGAATTGCTCAAGTATATAGAGAATCCGAATATAGTATGTTAGAGAGGAAAGATTACATTGATAAAATATAAATGGTATAATTGCATATCAATCTCTTAAAATTCATATCTTTGATAACTCCTTAATCACAAAATTAATTAACAATAAAATGACAGAAACCACAAACAATAAAGATATAACACAATTGTTGCAAAGTGTAGCCGCAATAAAGAGTAAGTATGATGAAATAAATCGGCTTACAGGTGCGGATTATAATATTTTCAATGTATTGAAATTACAAAGAGATGAAGTTCGTCTCCACTCCCGCTTTATTGGCGATTTGCTTAATCCCAAAGGTAAACATGGACGAGGAGATGTGTTTTTGAAGTTATTTTTGGAGCAGCTTCAACCGAATATAGAAGACAATATTGCGAACAGTTTTATTGTAAAAAATGCTAAAGTATATATAGAGAAGAGTATAGGCTCAATTAGTAATGATAATACTGAAGGTGGCCAAATAGATTTAATAATTGAAGATATACAGCATAATAGAATTATTATTGAGAATAAAATATATGCCCCTGACCAACTTAATCAAATGCTTCGCTATCATAATTATGATAAAAATGCACTCTTATTGTATTTAACATTATATGACAAAGAAGCTTCGAATGAAAGTGTAACTAGAGAAGATAATAGTAAATTGGAAATAGGTAAAGAATATTTCAATATTACCTACAAAACAGATATTGTGATTTGGTTAAATGCTTGCATAAAGTCTTATACCGAAAATAAAAAATATTCTTATTTTTTTAGAGGAGCAATTGAACAATATTTAAATATCGTAAAGCAATTAACGGGACAAGCTATGAATGATAAAATGAAAGATGAAATAGTAAAATTATTAGAGTCACAATACCATATCAATGGAGATA
>JAOZSY010000321.1:644-2653 GCA_029939445.1 Bacteroidales bacterium | reverse complement strand
ACGCCACTGCCGCCTGGAGTAGGGCTTATTAATAATATTACCCACATTATAAGTTGCCTTGCAAATATTAGTATTTGATCGCCATGTCCGATTAAAACAAGGATAAGAGCATTAATTACAGCAAAACGTGCCATCCATGATATTAGAGTTGCCCCAAATACTTTTGCCCAAAAGCTAATACTTTTGTGCTTCATTTCTTTGGAAGTAATTATTATATCATCACCGACCTTGTCAATAGATTCTATCCATCGCCTCAATATCGGCAATGAGAATACAGTGTGTAGGATATTTTTGAATAGTTTTGGACGAAAGAATATGGCAAAAGTTATTATTGTTGTAAGTAGGAGTATAAATCCATAGCCAATAAAAAATATTGTTTTGGTGGGAAATGTTCCAAAGTTAAAGAGTTTGAATTCGGTATTAATAAACAATTCGGAAGACCCTATAAATAAAAAAACTATTGGAACCATTATGATATAGAAAAGCTCATCTAATAATGCTGTTATCATAACTATTGCAGTGGATTTTCCCGCATTTTTTATCTCTTTATTTACTATAAAAAGTGCTACTGCTGAGCCGCCAACAACTGATGGCGTAAGGGCAGATGCAAATTCCCAAAGCATTATTACTTGAAAGCTCTTTTTCCAATTAATAGCGCCATCGGTCATTAGTCGAATACGGTACATATAGGCAATATCGCGTATAGCCTCTAGTATAATTGCAAGCAATAGAAACATAATTGCCGCAAAACCCCATTGAATACCTTCGTAACTTTGTTGCGAAAAATCTCCAATAATAAGGTAGGCACTTACAGATATTCCTAGTATCACTGCTAGTACTATTTTCCAACTAGAAAAAGCTTCTAATATTTGCTTTGGTTTGGCTACCATTTGAGTTATTGATATTTAAAAAACTACATCACTTGTATTATACAAAAGTAATGAATTACTTGTAGAAGGATACAAAAAAAGCCCATTGAATTTCTTCAATGGGCTTTAGTATTATCTTAAAGAATGATTGTTTAGTAAACAATCATTTTCTTAGTTACACTGTTGTTATCAGCTGTAAGAGTATAATAATATACACCAGCTTGTAAGTCAGAACCATCAATGCTAATAGCGTGAGCACCAGCAGACATTGTTCCTTGACTTAATGACATAACTTGAGCACCAGCTACATTATAAACAATAACGCTAACGTTAGATGCTTTGTCTAGGTTATACTCAATAGTTGTAGTACCATTAAATGGGTTTGGACGGTTTTGAGAAACTGTTAACTCATTGTTTGTAGCATTATCGATTGATACATTATTAGTTGTATAATGAAAGTAGAAATCAAAGTACTCATATGGGAAATCATCATTTGTACCACTTGACATATATAAGTAGAAAGGCATTTGGCCTGTACTTGCACTTGTTACATTAGCAAACTGACGAGAGAAGAAGAAAGAACAACTATTCTCACCATAATATGTTTGTGCATTTAGAGGATTTAACTTATAAGTTAAAATTCTAAAACCATTCAATATAGGGTTAACTGCACCAAATAAAGTATCTACAAATTCAGTATATGTTGAACCAGAAGCGAAAGTCATTGTTACTTTAGGAAGCTCATCAGCACTCCAGCTATCAGTAATATCTGTTGGAAGTTGGAAGCTTGTATAGAAATACATTGTTTCACCATTAACTACTGTATCGCGGCTACCCATTGAATCATCAAGAGGATACTTAATTGTTGTAACAACATTTGCATTTGCTGAACCAGCAGCTGTAGCATACCATTTGTTTACATCATGGTAAATCCAAGGTAAAGCTGTAATTGTTTGACTTCCATAAGGAATGTCTTGGAAAGTTGCAGTATTCTTTTGAATTTGAATAATTAGTGTATCAACTACAGAAGTTGCACTAACTCTAGAATATATACAAGTAAAAGCTATAGAGTCAAAAGTAAAAGTAGTATACTCATTAAATTCATCGTCAGATCCTTCATTCATATAATCGAACATCTCA
>JAOZSY010000321.1:0-634 GCA_029939445.1 Bacteroidales bacterium | reverse complement strand
TCAGTAACGTTTGCAGCAGCAAGCCACCATACAGGCTCTAGAGACCCATCACTATACAAAATGTTTACTGATGTATCCTTAAATAGATAAAATGAACTATAATCCATATCATCTAATGTAATCCCATTCAAATCAGCGATACCATCTGCATGATTAAACCAACCCATAGCACTACCTTTTGTAGTATTAATTGCAGCCTTCTTAGAAATAGGATCTCCGTGGAAAGTTTCGTCAAGTTGTTTTGGTGCTTTTAAAACGCCATTAAAACTTGAGCTTTGAGCGCTTGCAAAAGTAATACTCATTGCAAGAACTAATGTTAAGTAAATGTTTTTCATAAAATAAATTTAATTGTTTAAAATTCTAATTTTCAATAATTATTGTAAATATATTAATGTGTGTTTTACAGCCGCAAATGTAGTAAAAAAAATTTAATGAGTAGTTGTTAATAGAGAAGCACTTTATCTATGACTTTTCATTAAAATACTAATTATAACTGTTTGTAAATTAGTCTCTTTACTGAATATCTGTAAATGAATAAAGTGTTCAAATCTTATTAAACTATTTTTACTACATAAGACCATTGCAATAGTCTTTACATATAACTTTCTATTGGTTCACAGTTACAACTTAAGTT
>JAOZSY010000007.1 GCA_029939445.1 Bacteroidales bacterium | reverse complement strand
TCTATACTTTTTATAGCATCTTTTGAATTATGAACTCTATTTAATCGTTTTAAAATATCGTCATCAAAAGATTGAATACCAATACTTAAGCGATTAACTCCATGATCAATAATATTATCTAATTTTTCAGAATTTATATCATCGGGATTAGCTTCGAAAGTTATTTCACAATCATCTTTAATAATAAATGAAGATTGTATTGAATTAAATATTAAAGAAATTTCTTTTTGAGTTAGTATACTTGGTGTTCCCCCACCAAAATATATAGTGTCTAAATCTCTATTATCGAGATAATTAGCTCTAATACTAATTTCAATAGCGATGGATCTAATTAATTCATCCCTATTTTTGAAACTAGCAGTAGAATAGAAATTGCAATAGTGACATTTCTGTTTACAAAAAGGTATATGGATATATAAGGATGACATTATTCTGTTTTTTCTTCACTTTCCAAACCAATTAATTTTACAGCATCATACTCTATTTCAACACCGTAATCATATTTTATTCTAAGAATCATTTTCCCCAACTCATTATAATATCTCCAGGTACCATCTTTTATTCCCATAACATATTTTCCTTTTTTCTCAGCTTTCCCGTTTCTATAATACCATATATGTTCGCCATCAGGACTACCGTCAATAAAATTCCCTTCATAATATATAGAATCTAATGCATAATAATATCTCCAAACTCCATCTTTTACATTCTCGAGAAAACTACCTTTTTCAATATACTTATTTACGGTTACAACCCAGTCTCCTTCTCTTAATCCATTAACATAAACACCTTCTATCATTACATTACCTATGGGATTAAACTCATAGTATTGCCCCTCTAATTCTCCTTCATAATAATATTCTACTATACGTTTATTTCCATCAATATAAAACCATTTCCATTCTCCTACAAAAAACCCATCACTATCATATGATCCTGTTTGCTCAATTGCTCCATTTTCAAAATAATAAGTCCATAAACTTACTCTTTTATCATTAATATATTTTCCCTTACTTTCAATATTTCCATTATAATAATAATAAATCCACTCTCCTTGTTTTTTACCAGAATTATCAATAATACCAGAAGCAATAATAGCTCCTTTATGCATTATAAAACTAGCTGTAATTTCTCCATCAATATCGTATTCTCTACGAACTCCTTCTGCAATATCATCTTTATAACTTCCTATAACTTTGGTATTTCCGTTTGAATAATAGTCTGTTCTAATTTCATATTTATCAAGCTCAGGAGTTTCTAAAACAATAAGTCCTTTATGATATTTCTTTATACTATCGAGGCTACCTTCTTTATTATAATATTTAAAATATCCCTCTTCAATACCATTTCTATATCTTCCTACTAGTTCAGTATTTCCATTATCATAAAAATATTTCCAAACACCATGTTTATTACCATCATAATCGTAAGCATTCATAACTTCTCGCTTTTTTATAAATCCATGCGAATAAAGTGTTTTTCCAATTATACGACCATCCTTAGCATAATTATACGACCATCCTTCTTCCAAACCATTTACAAATTTTGTTTTAGAAGCAATACTACTATCGTTATATAAAATGAAACTTGTATTATTCTTTACATTATTAAGAAAGCTATCAACTAATATTCTATCAGGTAGATATGTACGTCGATAACCATTCTTTTTTCCATTTTTATAGCAAACAGTAAACTTTATTTTTCCTTTAGAAGTATAAAAACTCCATAAGCTATCAAGCTCAAAATCTTTACGATTTCCTTCCGATTTTAAACTTCCATTTTTATTATAAGTAATCCAATAACCATCAGGTTTGCCATCGCGCATAGTTCCTTCACTAGCTATACTTCCGTCGGTATAATAAAACTCTTGATACCCATTTTTAACAACTTCGTCTTGTCCGTAAACAACATTTACGATAAACATGCAAAAAATAAATACTAAAATAAATTTCATTTTATTAAATTTAAGCCTATAATTAAATAATATTTTGTTTTTTAGAAATTTCCATCATCCTTTCAATTGGCACTAATGATTTTTTCATAACTTCATCTGATAATTCAATTTGATTTGTTTCATTAAGCAAACAATCGTATATTTTTTGCATAGTGATTAACTTCATATAAGGACAATCATTACAAGAACAAGTTTCGTCAGAAGGAACAATAAGAAATTCTTTCTCTGGTGAATCATTTTTCATTTTATGTAGTATTCCTGACTCAGTTGCTACTATAAATTTCTTATTATCAGTAGTTAATGTATAATTTAATATACCTGAAGTAGATCCTATATAATCTGCTAATTCCAGTACAGGAGCAGCACATTCGGGATGAGCAACTAATAATGCATCAGGATTTTCAATTTTCATTTGAACAATCCTCTCAGCTTCAAGTATATCATGCACCTCACAAGTTCCATCCCAAAGAACCATATCTCTACCACTTATTTTGTTAATATATCCTCCCAAATTTTTATCTGGCGCAAAGATAATTTTTTCATCTTTGTCAAAAGATTCAACAATTTGTAAAGCATTTGATGAAGTACAAACTACATCGGTCATAGTTTTCAATTCCGCAGTACAATTGATGTATGAAACAACTTTATGATCTGGATATTTTGCTTTAAATTTTATAAATTTATCAGCAGGTGCTGATTCAGCTAATGAGCAACCAGCTTCTAAATCTGGTAACAAAACCATTGAATTTGGATTTAAAGCTTTTGCTGTTTCTGCCATAAAATGAACACCAGCAAATACAATTATTTCAGCATCAGACTCTTTAGCTTTATTAGCCAGGGCCAAACTATCGCCAACAAAATCTGCCATATCTTGTATATCAGCAGTTTGATAGAAATGAGCCAATATAATTGCGTTCTTTTCTTTCTTTAATTTATTTATTTTTTCTACCAAATTCATATTCTATATTTTATTGAATTATTTGAACTGCAAAGATAGAAAAATCAAGCGATTTATTATTTTGATTTTTTAGTTTATTAACTTCCTATTATTATTTAATAATATTATCTTTTTAAAAAGAAATTAATAATAATAATATAAGTCGGTTGAAATGGTTAATTAGTTTTTTAGAAAAATGGAATTATTTAGTAATTATAAATTTATACACATAGATATTACTTTTAAATTATTTGATTTCTAATATTTTAATTGATTTATTAACAAGTAGTGAATAAACATAATGTGAAAAAATAAATTGAAATACTACATACTTTTTATTGTTAATAATGTATTGATTAAAAGTTGAAGAAAATGAAAACTTCCTATTGTATTTATAATTTTTTTTACAGTTGACTTTTTATTTTTTAGTTTCAACAATGCTAATAGTTATCCACATAAAAATACACTAAAATTGTGAATAAGTGTTAAAATATTAGAACTCAAAACAATAGATATTAGTTATGAATTAATAAATATCAATAGAAAATTGATTATAAAAGCTTTAGCTATTTTTAATTTACAATTGTTATTTTTTGTTTCTTTGTACTTATTAACAATAGAATAAATAAGACATGTTTGATAAATCAAAGACCATTGCAATAGGCTGTGATCATGCTGGTTACCCTTTAAAAGAGTATTTAGTAAAGGAACTTTCGAAGCTAGGATATACATTTAAGGATTTCGGAACATATAGTGACGAAAGTGTAGATTATCCAGATTTTATTCATCCATTGGGCGATAGCATCGACAATGGAGAATACGAATTAGGATTTGTGATGTGTGGTAGTGGCAATGGAGTAAGTATAACAGCAAATAAGCATCAAGGCGTACGTGCTGCTATGGCATGGAATACAGAATTAGCATCTTTGGGTCGTCAGCATAATGATGCAAATGTATTAGGTCTTCAAGCAAGATTTCTTGCCCCAGAATATGCTTTAGAAATAGCTTTGGCTTTTCTTAATGCTGATTTTGAAGGTGGTCGTCATCAGAATAGAGTTGATAAAATAGCAATTAAACAATAAATACTATAATATTATGTATAATAATTTTAAAGAATTTCTAACTAAAGAAATTACTGAAATAAAAGATGCTGGTTTATACAAAAACGAGCGAGTAATTGTTGCACCACAACAAGCTGAAATTAAATTAGCAGATGGTTCTACTCAATTGAACTTTTGTATGAATAATTACTTAGGTTTATCTAATAATCCTGAACTTATTGATGCCGCTAAAGGTGCTATGGATTCTCATGGATTTGGTATGTCATCAGTTCGTTTCATCTGTGGTACTCAAGATTTACACAAAAAATTGGAACAAAAAATTTCTGATTTCTTTGGTACAGAAGATACAATATTATATGCTGCTGCATTTGATGCTAATGGCGGTGTTTTCGAACCTTTATTAGGTGCAGAAGATGCAATTATTTCTGATTCATTAAATCATGCCTCTATTATTGATGGCGTACGTTTATGTAAAGCTCAGCGTTATCGTTATGAGAATGCAAACATGGAAAGTTTAGAAACACAATTGAAGTTGGCTCAAGCTCAACGTCATCGTTTGATTGTTACCGACGGTGTTTTCTCTATGGACGGAAATGTTGCTCCTATGGATAAAATATATGCGCTTGCTGAAAAGTATGACGCTATGATTATGATTGACGAATGTCACTCTGCAGGTGTTGTTGGTAAAACAGGTCGTGGTGTAACAGAATTATTTGATATCCGTGGCAAAATTGAAATTATTACAGGTACATTAGGAAAAGCTTTCGGTGGTGCTATTGGTGGTTTTACAACTGGAAAAAAAGAAATTATAGAGTTATTACGTCAGCGTTCTCGTCCATACTTATTCTCTAACTCAATTCCTCCAATGATTGCTGCAGCGGGAATACGTATGTTCGAAATGGTTGATAAAACAAATACTCTACAAGATAAGCTTCATAGTAATACTGATTACTTTATGGAGAAAATGCTTGCCGCAGGATTTGATATTAAACCTACAAAATCAGCTATATGTGCAGTAATGTTATACGAAGCTCCTTTGGCTCAGCAATTTGCCGAAAACCTATTGGCAGAAGGAATTTATGTAATAGGATTCTTCTTTCCAGTAGTACCTAAAGGTCAAGCACGTATCCGTGTTCAGCTTTCTGCTGCTCATGAAGTAGAGCACTTAGACAAATGTGTAGCTGGTTTTACCAAAGTTGGCAAAGAGCTAGGTGTATTGAAATAGATATGATGAACTTAAAAAATATAAAAAATCGTTTAGCTATTAATATTCGATATGCTGATTTAGATACATACGCCCATGTTAATAATAAGGCGTTTTTAACTTTTCTGGAAGATGCTAGAATTTATTATATAAAAGATGTGATGAATTTTATGCCTAGTGATTTTGATTATCAAGCTGTTGTTGGTAGAATTGATATTAGTTATTTAGCTCCATTATTTTTATATGATGAAGCTTGGGTTTATACTAGATGCAGTAGAATGGGTAGCAAAAGTTACGATTTGGAAAGCTATATTGTTAAAATTGCGGATAATAAAGAAATTGTTGCTTCTAAAGCTGTAGTAACAATGGTTTCTTTTGATTTAAAAAAAGGAACAACAAAACCTAATGATTTATCAATGATGAATAGTATTAAAGAATACGAAATTATTAAGCCATTATAAATTTAGAATAATAATTTGGTTAAATAAGTTATAAAAAAAAGAGCTTGCTTTCATTTGAAAACAAGCTCTTCTTCTATAAATGAATAGTTATTTAATATATTAAAATCCAGTATAAGGAACTAAAGCTTTAGTGATTTTAATTCGTTGTTTATAATGGGAAGCACGTATTTGTGTTCAGCTTTATGGAGCTCACAAGTTTGCTCCTCTTGATAAATGTGTAGTTGGTTTTTTTTGGTTTATTTATATTTGGATTTTACCAGTTTTTTTAGACGCAGATTTTTATGATTAATTGCAATGATATTATAAAAAAAGAATGAAGTTTGTTAGCCAATCCATTTTTTAAAGATTTTTACTTTCTCTCGGCTTACAATAATTTCGTTATCGGTTTTGGTATTAAGCACAATTCGTAATCTAGAGTTTGAGTATGCTATTATATCTTTTATTGATTCTATATTAATTATAAATTTTCTATTAACTCTAAAGAATATCTTTGGATTTAGTTTTTCCAATAATTCATCAAGAGAATAGTCTACCAAATAATTTCTATCGTCGATTGTTTGTAGAAAACTACCTTTTTCAAAACTATAAAAACAGGAAACGTCTTTAATTTTAATCATTTTAATATGTTCGCCAACCTTTACGGTGAAACGCTCTTTAAAAGACAGTTCGTTGTCTTTGTAAATTTGATTGAGAATTTTGTTTTGTTGTTGCGAAGGTTTCCATATTTGTTCAAACTTATCGGTTGCAGACTTTAGATCTGCCATCCGAATGGGCTTTAACAAATAGTCTATACTATTGTGCTTGAATGCTCTAATTGCATGATTATCGTATGCTGTGGTGAATATTATTGGAAAATTCACTTCAATTCTGTCAAAAATACTGAAACTTAATCCATCAGCTAATTGTATATCAAAAAAACCCAAATTAATATCCTCATTCTCCTTTATAAGTTCAACAGCTTCCGAAATAGACCTAGCATGACCAACAATATTGATATTATTATCAATATTGTTGAGCATTATTTCTAGTTTTTCAAATGCAAATTGTTCGTCTTCTACAATTATTATATTCATTATTAGGCCTTTATATTTAATAATGGAATTCTAACTTCAAACTTATTTTCATTATTTAACACCTCTACTTCTGTAGTTGTAAGGAACGTATACCTAGCTTTTATATTTGCAATTCCAAGCTCATGAGATGTTTCAATATCTGATTTTACATTTTTATTATTGCTTACAATTACATAGCGTTCGTCACTGCTTATTTTTATCTCAAGTTTATTTTTAGCAGTTATTGTATTATGTTTTAAAGCATTTTCAATAAGTATTTGCAAGGCCATTGGAATAATCATTTTATCAGAATTGGCATTAATCTCATAGCTCAAATTGTCGCCAAAGCGTATTCTCTGTAAAAACAAATAGTCTTTAATGAAGCTTAGCTCTTGATCCAAAGAAACAACCTCTTCATCTTGCACATCAAGTACATAGCGGTATATGCTTGCAAGCTTACCAACAAAATCATCTGCTTTTTCTGCATCCTTATATATTAATCCACTGAGTACGTTTAGGCTATTGAATAGAAAATGAGGATTTACTTGATTTTTAAGAGTTGAGTATTTGTATTTATTTATCTCTTTTTGCGCTTTTTCGGCATCAATATGAAATTGATTAAGTAGTTTAGAGAAATTTGCAGAAAGAATTACTAAATAAATTATTATTCCAATTACTAATTCTGTTAATATTATCCACACAAACATATTGCTATGAATAAGGTCTGTCGGACTAAGGTTTTGAGTTATTTTAAACCAAATTAGATTTATAATTATTACGTCAACGCTAATATAAACAGTAATTGCAATAATTACCTGAACGTATTTATTAATAGGATTGTGTTTCCAGTTTCCAATACTGAACATTTTCCTGGAAATAAATGAGCTTCCAATTGCAATACTCAAACCTATGATAATTCCATAAAGTATATTAAGAAGAATTGATTGCCACGAAGAGTCAAATCCCGCAAACATAAAGGTAATGAATACACTTATTGCTAGTATTATTGATATATTAATAATATGTTTTTTACTGTTGGTTTCGTTTAATGATTTCATTATTGTAAATTTTGTGTAAAGTTATGTAAAAATGTAATATGAGTTATTTGATGTAAGTTATGTATTGCGTGCTAATTGTACTCTAGCATATAAAACTATCTAATTAGTAGCTTACTTATTTTCCTTAATTTGTTGCTACATACCTCAACAAAATATACCCCCCTTGACAGTTTATTTGTGCTAACTTTAGATACGTTAGACTTAGAACTTATTGTTATTATTCTCTGTCCTGAAGTATTGTAAATAGAAACCGTATAATTTTTCATATTTTTTGGTGCTTCAATATAAATATATGAACTCGCAGGATTGGGGAAAATCTTGGTTCTATTAATTAAATTCTGCTTATTATTTACCCCAAGGCCTCCACCTTCAAACCAAATGTGGTCTATTTCGAGACAAGAACCAATAGGCAGGTTGTTTTTCATAATAGAGCTATAAAACAGTATATTCATGGTATCGGGTGTAATGTTTGGTTGATAATTTAGTGAGATTTCGAAAAGGGTCCAAACTTGCTTTTGAGAATTAAGATTTAATTTGCCACCGCCAAAATTCTCACCATTTTTTTTAAACCAAACGCTAATTTGGGCAGTATCAGTCCCACTGGGAGTGTACTTATACCAGCCTTTAAGTATTGCTGGTTTCTGTGTGTATGGAATGCCGCCATCAATTGTGCCATCCTGATTGGTGAAGTTAATATTTAGATTTCCAGTGGTAAGCATACCTGCTACCACGGATCCACCTAAAACAGATTCCGAAGTAATTCTAACAGAATAGTCAATATCCTTTGGGTCAGCACTGTCTTTTTTTACACAGATAACTTCGCCGTGGTTCATTCCGTTGATAATAACTTGTCGGTTGAAACCATCCCAATATTGTGGTATTTCACCCGCAGCACAAGTATTCCAATTGCCAAAAGTTTCTATGCCGTTAATTATTGGTTGATTCTGTGCACTTGCTTGATTAAGTATAAGGAATAAGCTAAAAAATAAAATTGCTCTCATAATTAATGGTTTTAAAAAAGTTATTATGTTTTTAATATGGGGCAAAAGTAAGTTAGGGGGATAGCCTTAGGAAATTATATTTACTGAACTGTTGAATATGAGGGATGAGTCGTAAATGAGTTTTATGACGTACCCAAATAAAGCAATCATGCTTCTCCATTAAAAACATATTTTATAAAGAGTAAATAATAAAATACATTTATATAACATTGTTAAATATGATTTTATAGTGCTTGTTTTAGGGGAGAATATAATAACGGCCTTCATTTACGAATTGAAATAATTAGTATATTAGCAATTCACAAAAGCCGTTAAAATATGCTACAATAGAATTTTATGGGATTAATGCCAAACGGTGCAAATAGGTGGCTGCATACCCTAGTTATGTATAATTAAACACAGAATAAAAATCAGATGAAACGAACATGACAAATTTTTATTTTAATTTGACCCATAGGGGTGTGGTTAAAATTTGTCTTGAGAGTTCCACCGGCCTGTCGGATTTCCTCCCGTAGGGATGGCAGATAGGTATAACTGAATTAATAAACTATAAACATATGAAAATAGGAATAATAATTTGTGACAGGTATAAAAACTGTGCTGGTGGAAAATGCTTTAGAGCTATGCAAAATAGAGAAGGAGCTTTTGATATTTACAGTAAAAACGAAACATTAGAAATAGTAGGATATACAAGCTGTGGAGGTTGTCCGGGAGGAAATATTGAATATGCTCCTGAAGAAATGATTAAAAATGGAGCTGAGGCCATTCATTTTGCAACGGGGTTTGTTGTAGGATATCCTCCTTGTCCTTATATTTCTTCTTTCAAAAATTTTATAGAAAATAAATATAAAGTAAAAGTTGTTGTTGGAACTCATCCTATTCCGCAAAAATATTTTATTACACACGAAAGTCTTGAAACATGGCAAACTAATGAGCTGCAAGAAATAATAAAACCAACTTTGGTTAATGAAGAATTAAGAAAAATGTATGATTAAGTATAAGGAGGAATGTTATGTATAAGTATTTATTTGGACCAGTTCCTTCACGAAGATTAGGTATGTCGTTGGGGGTTGATTTAGTTCCTAAAAAAGTATGTTCTCTTGACTGTGTTTATTGTGAAGTGGGAAAAACCACAAAACTTACAATTGTGGAAAAGGAGTATATCCTTTTTGATAAAATAAAGGAAGAATTACTTAATTATTTCAATAATAATCCTGATCCTGATTATATCACTTTTTCGGGTTCTGGAGAGCCTACTTTAAATAGTAAGATAGGGGATATTCTTGGTTTTATTAGACAAAATAGACCCAATATTCCGGTTGCTGTTTTAACAAATGGTACAATGCTATTTGATAAAAAGGTAAGAGAAGCAATAATTGATGCCGATGTTATTCTTCCCTCTTTAGATGCAGCAACACAAGCGGTATTTGAAAAAATAAATCGTCCTGCCAAGGGTCTCACTATTGATAAATATATAAAAGGAATTGTTGATTTCAAAAAAATATTTAAAGGAAAATTATGGCTAGAAATTTTTATTTTACCAGGTTATAATGATTCAGAAAGCGAATTAATAGAATTAAAAAACGCAATACAAAAGATAAACCCAGACTCCATTCAATTAAACACCCTGGATAGACCGGGTACGGTTTCTAATTTAAAAGGTGCAAGTAAAAAGGAATTGCAGGATATAATAAATTTTTGGAAATTAGATAATGTGCAAATAATTTCTTCAGCCCCTGAAAGGAAAAATATTCAATCATATCGTACTGATATTGAAACCGCTATTGTTGAAACAATTTTACGACGACCCTGTACTCTCGACGATTTAAATAAAATATTGGGTATTCATGTTAATGAAATTAATAAATACCTTGATGTTTTAGATGCAGAAAACATTATAGAATCAGTAGAGCAAGAAAGGGGAATATTTTATCAAATAAAGGAGAAATAATAGAATACTTGATAAAGAGATTAAGCTATGAATATCGAAATATATAGTATATTTAAACAAGCGATTACTATAACAAGTTTTGTTTTCGTGATGATGTTGGTTATAGAATATATTAACGTACAAACGAGGGGTTTATGGATAAATATTGTTACAAAAAATAAATGGAAACAATATTTATTTGCAGCGCTATTGGGTGTTATTCCTGGGTGCCTTGGAGCTTTTACAGCCGTTGCTCTTTTTTCTCATAGGATGATTTCTTTTGGAGCAATTGTTACTACTATGATTGCCACAAGTGGAGATGAGGCTTATGTTATGTTTTCTATGTTTCCACAAAAAGCAGCTCTATTAACCTTAATTTTATTTGTTTTAGCTATTATTGCAGGATACTTGACTGATAAATTTTATACTCCAAAAAAGATATTAAGTAAATTTTCAGATAATGATTTCCCCTTACACACTGAGGAAAAGTGTAATTGTTTTCAAAAAAATATGTTTTGGCATCAATTGTTTCATCCTTCGTTTCATCGTTTATTCTTGGTGACATTAATAATTATTTTATTAACCAGTTTCTCTGTTGGTTGGATTGCAGGAAATGCGAAGTTGTGGATTAGAATTTCAATAATAACGGTTGTTAGTTTTTCTATATTTATTGCTATTAGTGTACCAAATCATTTTTTAGAGAAACACTTATGGGGGCATATTGTTAAAAAACACCTTGGAAGAATATTTTTATGGACATTTGGTACTTTGTTAGTTTTCGGTATATTAGTAAGTTATATTGATATAGAATCGTGGATATCGTCTAATATGTTTGTTGTATTACTTTTTGCTATCATAATAGGTATTATTCCAGAATCGGGACCACATCTAATTTTTGTAACATTATTTGCACAAGGGAGTATTCCTTTTAGTATTTTATTGGCAAGCTCAATTGTTCAAGACGGACATGGGATGCTTCCATTACTTGCAGAATCGAGAAGGTCTTTCTTTGCTATAAAAGCTGTTAATATAATATATGCTCTTATTATAGGAATAGGAGGTTATTTGGTTGGCTTATAAAAAACATGAAATATAAAAACTATGAATATAGAATGGTTACTTGAATATAATCCTGTATTATTAGCTCTCTTTGCAGGGATATTTACGTGGAGTATAACAGCATTAGGAGCGGCAATGGTTTTTTTCTTTAAAGAGATTAAACCAAAGTTTTTTAATTTAATGCTTGGTTTTGCAGCAGGAATAATGATCGCTGCGAGTTTTTGGTCTTTACTAATGCCGGCAATTGAAATGTCGGAAAAACAAGGAGGCGTGGCGTGGTTGCCAGCAGCAATAGGTTTTTTATCTGGAGGAGCGTTTTTATTATTAATTGATAAAATACTTCCGCATTTGCATTTAGGCTTACCTATGAATAAAGCCGAAGGAATAAAAACCTCGTGGCAACGGAGTACACTACTAGTTCTTGCAATAACTTTACATAATATTCCTGAGGGCTTGGCTGTTGGTGTTGCTTTTGGGGCCTTAGCTAATAATCCTGATATTGGAACTTTAGCCGGAGCCATCACTCTTGCAATTGGTATTGGCCTACAAAATTTTCCTGAAGGAACAGCGGTTTCCGTTCCTTTGCGAAGAGAAGGATTATCACGACTAAAAGCATTTAATTATGGACAATTATCAGGTCTAGTTGAACCTATTGCTGCGGTATTTGGAGCGTATTTAGTTTTGGCAATAACTCCAATCTTGCCTTATGCTCTTTCGTTTGCTGCTGGAGCAATGATATTTGTTGTTGTTGAAGAATTGATTCCAGAATCACAATCTGGAAACGAAACAGATTATTCAGCAGCGGGAGTAATGATAGGTTTTGTAATAATGATGATACTTGATGTTGCTTTGGGATAAAAAATTGGATTGGAAAATTTATAGATCCAAATTTTTTATTTTTTATTTAAAAGCTACAAGCTGTTAAATAAACAGAGTTGTTTATTTTTATTACTATAAAAAAATAACCATAAACACCTCTCTAATAAAAATTGAGAAAACACTTATGGCTATTATTATATAATAATATTTATTATTCTTACTTTATATACTCAAAACCGGTATAAGGCACCAATGCTTTTGGAATACGAATTCCATCTGGAGTTTGGTTATTTTCGAGCAATGCTGCTACGATACGAGGTAGAGCCAAAGCGCTTCCATTAAGAGTATGAGCAAGTTTGGTTTTACCATTTTCATCTTTAAAGCGTAGTTTTAAGCGATTTGCTTGGTAAGATTCAAAGTTAGAAACCGAGCTAACTTCCAACCAACGCTCTTGTGCTGCCGAATACACTTCCATATCGTAAGTAAGTGCTGCAGTAAAGCTTGTATCGCCACCACAAAGGCGTAATACGCGATAAGGTAACTCTAGTTTCTTAAGAAGAGATTGTACATAATCACTCATTTCTTCTAATCGAGCATAAGATTTATCGGGATGTTCAATAACCACAATTTCCACCTTATCAAATTGATGCAAACGATTCAAGCCACGAACATCTTTTCCGTATGATCCAGCCTCGCGACGAAAGCATTGTGAATATGCGGTATTTCTGATGGGAAAATCTTTAGCATCAACAATGGTATCACGATATATGTTTGTAATAGGAACTTCGGCAGTAGGAATTAGGTATAAATCATCAACTCCTACATGATACATCTGCCCATCTTTATCGGGCAATTGCCCTGTTCCGTAACCAGAGTCAGAATTGACCATCAAAGGAGGCTGCACCTCTCTAAAACCTACAGAAGTAGCTTCATCCAAAAAGAAA
This sequence comes from Bacteroidales bacterium, assembly GCA_029939445.1. Classification (GTDB taxonomy): domain Bacteria; phylum Bacteroidota; class Bacteroidia; order Bacteroidales; family UBA1556; genus UBA6267. The sequence continues at coordinate 13,259 of JAOZSY010000007.1, read as the reverse complement.
TTGATAAGAGCACGTTGTAGGCGAGCACCTTGCCCTTTATAAACAGGAAAACCTGCGCCAGTAATTTTATTACCAAGCTCAAAATCTATAATATCGTATTTATCAGTTAGCTCCCAATGAGGTTTTGCACCATCATAAAGTTTAGGAATTTCTCCAACAGTTTTTATGGTTTCATTATCATTTTCAGAATTACCAGCAGGAACACTCTCGTGAGGGATGTTTGGCACCTTTAATAATAAATCAGTAGTTTTATTTTTCAGCAGAGCCAATTCTTCAGTTAAAGTTTTAGCTAATTCTTTTAAAGTACCAGTTTCTGCTTTTTTAGCATTAGCCTCCTCAATTTTCCCTGATTTAAAAAGTCCACCAATTTCTTTAGCAATATTTTTACTTTTTGCTAATGTTTCGTCAAGCTTTTTCTGAGTACTCTTTCTGGCCTCGTCAAAAGAAATAATATTATCTAAAATTTCAGTATTCTTGAAATTCTTAACGTTTAATAGTTTAATTACTTTTTCTTTATTTTCTTTTATAAATGGTATTAAAAGCATAATTTTATGGTATTAAAAGTGTTGTTAATCAGTTTATTATAATTGTTCTGAAATACTTACAAAAGGATTATTAGTTTTCTCGTGACCGATGGTGGTACTTGGTCCGTGGCCTGATAATACTTTTACTCCACTAGGCAGTACATAAAGCTTATCGATAATACTACGTGCTAATAAGTCAAAATCTCCAGTCGGCAAATCGGTTCTACCAATACTTTCTCTAAAAAGCACATCACCAACAATTATAAACATATCGTCTTTAGAATAAAAGCAAATACTACCATCGGCGTGGCCAGGAGCATATATAACTTTAAGGCTACTATTTCCAAATTTAACAGTATCACCATCTTTGATTGTAGTTTCTGGTTTTATAAGATTATCAAGAGAAAAGCCTAAAGATTTGGCATGACCCTCAGCATTATCGAAAAACAAATCGCTATGTATACTTGCATAAGCTTTTATTCCATATTTAGTAATAATAGCATTATTACCAATAATATGATCTACATGTGCATGAGTATAATATAAGCCCTCAATTGTTAGATTTTCTTCAGAAATATAATCAAATAATTCTGCATTTTCAGATTCATTACTATTACCAGCATCAATTATTATTGCTGATTTACTATCGTCATACACAACGAAAGTATTTAGTTGAAATGGATTAAAAACAAATGTCTTTATTTTCATTTTTTATTTATATAAAATTCATAATGACTTACTAATTTCTGCAAAGTATACAATAAAAGTATAATACAAATAGTAAGTATATATTTATAACAGCTACACAAACAGTATTTTACAAGCTAATAGCTGTGATTATTATCGATAAAATTATAAATGAGTAATTTTCTCATTATCCTGCAAAAATAATAATTAACTTTGTTGGTTCTGAGATTATATTTTTACTGTAAATATTTTTATGATTTTTCATTACGGTTTTAAGGTTAATAAGTTGATTAGAATTATATTAGTTCTACTATTTGTTGCTGCAATAAAGCCAGTTTCTGCTCAGTTTTTCACGGGTTCGCAATTAGAATTTGGCAAAAACAGAGTGCAATACACCAATGATAAAAGATGGAGCTATTATCGCTTCAATAATTTCGACACCTACTATTATAAAGAAAGTCATTCGTTGGCAATATACGCCTCCGCCTATGCCGACAAGCAAATGGCTATAATTGGTAAGAGAATAGATTTTAAAGCCGATAATAAAATAAGGTTTATAATTTTCAAGGATTTATCTGATCTTAAGGAAACAAATATTGGACTTTTAACCGACGAGCAATATAATGTTGGAGGAGTTACGCATGTTATTAATAATAAGGTTTTTGTTTATTTTAATGGTGTGCATAACGATTTCGAAAATCAACTTAAAAGAGGCATTGCACAGGTATATCTCAATGAGTTATTCTACGGTGGATCTACGGGTTCTAGAATTAAGAGTTCCATTCTGCTAGCTTTTCCCACATGGTATACCGATGGGTTAATAGCGTATTTGGCAGAGGGGTGGAATACAACCATTGATGGTAAAATGCGTGAGGGAATCAAAACCGAAGCGTATAAGAAATTTGATAGGCTAAGTAGAGAAGAACAGGGTATTGTTGGGCATTCCATTTGGAAATTTATTGAAATTAAATATGGAGCAAAAACCGTTGCTGATATAATATATATGGCAAAGGTAAACCGTAATATAGAAAATGGTTTTTTATATGTTTTGGGTCTGTCGTACGAAGAGGTTATCGAAAGGTGGTTTAATTTTTATAAAAAGCGTTATACTCATGATTTAGATAATTTTGAAGAGCCCGGTGTTTCATTTTTTAAGCGCAATAAAGTAAATATAAGATATAATAATGCATGTATAAATGCTGATGGAGATCTTGTGGCTTATGTTACCAACGAAAAGGGTAAGGTGAAGGTAATAATCCAGGAAATAGAGAGTGGTAAAAAGCGCAAAATCATGAAATATGGTTATAAGCTTGACGAAAAAGTAGATTATGATTATCCATTATTATCATGGTCGCCACAGGGAAATAACCTAGGAATTATTTTTGAAAAAAAGAAGGATAATTATTTTGTTACCTATGATTACGACACAAAAGATAGGCGAAAAAAAGTGCTAGGTCATTTCGATAGAATTCATGATTTCTCGTATAATAAAAGAGGAAATGAACTTGCAGTATCAGCTGTTAAAAATGGTCAGAGTGATATATTTATTGTGAGTGTGGCTGGTAATTCTTTTAAGCGAATTACGCAAGATGGTTTTGACGATAGTTATCCGCGATTTGTGAATAATGGTAAGGCTTTAGTTTGGAGTTCTAATAGGATAGATGATACATTACGTATTATAAAACAGCGCGTTCATCGCATAGCAGAAGATACATTAAGAGGACAAAAACATAGTGATTTATTCTTTTACGATTTAGCAAAAGGTGGCAATGTGCTTCGTAGAATTACCAATACCCCATTAAGTGATGAAAAACAGGTGATGCCTGTTGCTCATAATACCTTTTCGTGGTTGAGTGATGAAAACGGAGTTTATAATAGATATATTGGAAGATTTGATAGCACTATTAGTTTTATTGATACGGCTACTCATTATCGATATTTCACCAAGTATTTTGCTACTACAAATTTTAATTCAAATATTTTAGAGCAGGAATACAGCACCTATTCTGGAAAATATACAGAAATAGTGGAAGTGGATGGGCGAACGAAATTATATATTCATGAAATACCAGATTTAGAAGATTATAGTAGGTTAAAGTTATCTTCGACAGCGTATATTTCTGAAGAAACTTCTAAGTTAAAAAGATCCATTGTAAGAGAAAAAATTAGGCAAGACCTTTTGGATAAAATTGCAGAAGGAGATACTAGTAAAGCTATGGCTAAGGCTGTAAAAAAGCTTGTGCCAAAAAGGAAAAAGAGATTTAAAGTTGTAACTGTTGATCAAAAAAATAAGCCCACAACAAAGAGTGTTGATATAAACAATTATGATTTTAATAGCGATAATAAGGAAGATAAATCGTCGCAAGTGGCACTTGCAAGACATAGAGGTCCTGCCGACGAAATAAGAGCGGCATATAATTCGCGTCCTTATGATGTGCGATACGATGTTTCGCAGGTGGTTTCACAAGTGAACTTCAATTATTTAAACTATGGATACCAACCATTTACAAATCCTAAAATACCAATTTATATTACCAATAATTTCTCTGCTTTAATAAAGTTGGGTATTATGGATTTATTTGAAGATTATAGGCTTGTTGGAGGAGTTAATATAAAACCAAACCTTAAGAATAATGAGTATTTTCTAACTTTTTCTGATTATAAGAACCGAATTGATAAGGATTATACTTTCCATAGAAACATAATTGAAGGATATGGCTCTAGAGGTGAACTGGTATTGCATAAAATCCACGAAATTTTCGTTAAAGTAGGCATTCCCATCAATAATGTTAAAGGTTTTAGAGTAACCATGGGTATGCGTAATGATATAGCTGTAACCAAATCTTTTGGTACTGCAAAATCGCTTTCTGAGCCTGATGTAATGACTTTTAATTCCATTCTTAGGGGCGAATATGTTTTTGATAATACTCGCAAAGGAGGCTCGAATATTCTCTTTGGAACGCGTTATAAAATATTTGGTGAATACTATCAGCCAATGGGAGATCTTAATAATAATTTATTTGTTGTGGGTTTCGATTTCAGAAAATACATTCAAATTCATAAATCACTTGTTTGGGCAAACAGAATAGCAGGAAGTTCATCCTTTGGCACCCAGCGATTAATATATTATATGGGCGGTGTTGATAATTGGATGTTTGCAGAGTTTAACCCTCATGTGCAGGTAGACGAGGAGCAGGATTTTATATATCAAACATTGGCAACAAATATGCGTGGTTTTAGACAAAATATAAGAAATGGAAATAATTTCTTTTTGTTTAATACTGAATTAAGATTTCCTCCGATTAAATATTTTAGTCCTAAGCCGGTAAAGTCTGCTTTTTGGAATAACTTTATGATAATAGGATTTGGTGATATTGGTACAGCTTGGACTGGGCCGAATCCGTTTTCTGATAAGAACGCTCTTTTTAAGAAAAGTATTTATCAAAACCCTGTTGAGATTACAATTATTAATCAAGACGACCCCATTGTTGGAGGTTATGGCTTTGGCTTAAGAAGCACTATTTTTGGTTATTATATACGTGCCGATTGGGCATGGGGAGTTGTAAATGGTATTCCAGCCAATAAACCAATGTTTAATTTATCGCTAAGTTTGGATTTCTAATTATAGACAAATTATTGTAAATAGATTTAAAGAAAAAATGAAAATGACTTTTACTACCATATTAATTCTTATGATAATAGGTTTGGCCGCTGGTATTTTAAGTGGCTTTGCTGGAGTTGGAGGAGGTGTGATTATAATTCCCGCTTTGATTTTTCTTTTGGGAATGACGCAATTTGAGGCTCAGGGTACGTCTCTTGCTTTGATGATTCCCCCCATTGGCATATTGGCGGCAATGAATTACTATAAGGAAGGATATATTAATTGGAGATATGCTGCTATTTTAGCAATATTCTTTTTTGTAGGTGGTTATATTGGATCTAAAATGGCACTAACAATTCCTCAAAATATTGTTAAGAAAGGTTTTGCAGTTTTTATTATTGTTATAGGTGTTAAAATGCTGGTAGGAAAGTAGTTCCTAAGTATGTATAATATAATAAAATCAATAAAATGCGGTTTAAATTTCAAGCTTATAGAAGATTTACCAAAAATGATACAACAAAAGTTGTAATTTCGCATTAAGGCATAAAGTATAAAATATATAATAATTTTAACACAAATAATGCTAAACAAGAATATAGCTGTAATAGGATCAGGAAGTTGGGGCACTGCTTTGGTAAAACTCTTAGGCCATAATTTGGATAAAATTGGCTGGTGGGTTCGTCACGAGAGCACCAAAAATCACGTAATGGTTCATGGAAGGAATCCTGACTATCTTCAATATGCAGAATTGCTTCCCGAAAAGATTGATATATCTACTGATATGAAATATATAGTAGATAATTATGATATTCTTATTTTTGCTATTCCTTCAGCCTTTCTTAAGAAAAGTATTATAGCCAATAATGTAACAGATCTTAGTGGTAAAATTATTGTTTCTGCTATTAAAGGGATTGTTCCAGAGTCTAATCAGATAGTTGCAAATTATTTTCATACCGATTTCGACGTTAAATACAATGATATAGGAATAATAGCAGGGCCATGTCATGCTGAGGAGGTAGCTATGCAAAAGCTATCGTTCTTAACTATTGCTTTCTTAGATGAGGAAAGGGCTCAGTTTGTTGCTGACCTATTCTCCACCTGGTTTATGAAAATGAAAACCTCTACCGACATTGCCGGTACCGAATATGCCGCTATGATTAAGAATATTGTAGCCATAGCAAATGGTATTTGTATTGGATTGGGTTATGGCGATAATTTTCAGGCGGTGCTTATCGTAAATGCCATGCGTGAGATTCGTCGCTTTCTAGAAGATGTATTCCCGCAGTATCGTAAGGTTATGGATACCGAATATGTTGGTGATCTATTGGTAACGTCTTATTCAAAGTTTAGCCGAAATCGTACATTCGGTACATATATTGGTCGTGGATACTCTATAAAGGCTACTATGGCCGAAATGAAGATGGTTTCTGAAGGTTATTATGCTGTAAAATGCCTTGTTGAAATTAATAAAGAACATAAAGTTTACCTTCCAATCACGGAGGCTGTTTATAATATTCTTTACGAAGGCGTTTCCCCTACAATAGAGATGAAGTTGCTTTCGGATAAACTGAATTAATTACCCTAGCTTAAAAGAGTTAATAAGCTTATAATCAACACCTTTATTGGTAATAATACTTTCCAACAGCATTATCTCATTTATCATTAGACTACTTAATTCTATTATTTTATATTTCTTCATTTGTTTCTGAAAAAAGCTACTGCTATTGGTTTTGATAATTCTTCCAAGCGATATATGCGGTACAAAATTCTGACGATCGGCATATAAACCAATTTTATCAAGATTTTCCTGTATACTTTTAGCAAAGTCTTTCATTTGTGACTCTTCGTTTATGCCGAGCCATAATACTTTTGGTGCACCTCTGCTACCAAACATAGCAAGTTTGCTTATGGTAAGCTCAAAAGATTTTTGATCTTTAAATAGGCCCTGCAGAGATTCTGATATTTTGTGAATACGTTTTTCGTTTGTTGGGCCAAAAAACTTCAATGTCATATGCAAATATTGTGGTTCAATCCAACGCACATCCATAAAATTGAAATTACGCTGTAGTTCTTTTACCATTACTTCGGTAAGTGGGTCAATGGGAATTCTAATTGCTAAAAAAATCTTGCGCATGAGTTATTTTATATGTTTTTATAAACCTTCGGTACAATTCCTACAAATATCAATTTTGGCTCTATCGCTAAGTATTTGCTTACGAAAATTAGTGTACTTTTCTGAATTATTTATATCACTATAATCTTCAGAATTAATATTTCCAAACACATAATCGGCATCTTTATCAAAGCAGCAAGGCACAATATTTCCGTCCCATGTTATTACATTTGCCGACCACGAACGAAAACATTTATTGGGTAAGCTGCTTTTAATCCTATACTTACCATCGTCCTGTTTTTTATATCTTGAGTATTTTACAAGCCCAGGCATTAGCTCGTTACCATCTTCAAACTCATATAATTGTGCTGTTTTTATACTTACGCTATCAACACCAAGAGTTTTACCAAGAGCCTTAATTTCATCTATCTGATGCTCGTTATGTTTAAAAACTATAAACTGTAATTCTATAAAAGGAGATTTTGATTTTAGTTCTTTTCGTTTACCAATGAAAGCACTTATATTTTTAATTACCAGGTTAAAATCACCACCTTTACGATATTTTAAATAGGTTTCGGAATCGGTTCCATCAAGAGATATAATAAGTCTATCTAATCCACTTTTTATTATGGGCTCAGAGTTTTCTTCAGTAAGAAAATGCGCATTTGTTGAGGTGCTTATAATTAGGTTTTCTCTTTTCAGTCTTTTTACATAATCAACGAATTTGGGATGTAAAAGTGGTTCTCCCTGAAAATAAAATGTAACATACATAAGGTGTTTGGCAAACTTTCGGATAATGTTTTCAATAGTAGAATCATTAATGGAGCCAGTTTTTCTAGAGAATTTCTTAAGGCCCGAAGGACATTCGGGGCAACTAAGATTACACGAAGTAGTAGGTTCTATGGAAATAGAAATTGGATTGCCTTTAAGAAAATATTTACGAAATACAATACTAAAAAAGTAACTATAATAAATAGCTACCGCATTAAAGAAGCGGCTAAAAGTAAGTGCAGAAATAATTTTCTTAAACCAAAAGAAGCTGTTACTCATTGCCTATAAATCTTTCATTAGGCGCCGAATAAAAATTTTATCACCTAAAAATTCCTTTAAAGTAATTCTAATAATAGTATAAAATGGAATTGCGATAATCATTCCCAAAGGACCACCTAATGTTCCACCCATTATTATTACAATAAAAATTTCTATTGGGTGTGCCTTCACGCTATTGGAATATATAATTGGTTGTAGCAGAAAATTATCAATCATATTGGCAATAGCAAATACAAGCAGAATTCCACCAACGAGGCCTGCGGTATATTCTACCCCAAGATATATGTTAGTCATGGTAACTAGTATAGACGCTATTGTAGCGCCAATAAGTGGCCCGATATAGGGTATTAAATTCATAAGGCCACCAATAAAGCCAATAAGGATAGCATTTTCGAGGCCGACAATCCATCCACCAATAGTTATAAGCACCATCATGCTACTTACTTCAATAAGTACTCCGGCAAAATACCGTGTAAGCATTAGGTTTATTTTTTCAAGAATATTATTTGTTTGGGTGTATTTGTTTTCGGGAATAAAAAGCATCACAATACGTGTAAATAGCTTATTATCTTGTATAAAGAAAAAGGAAAGGAAAAGTATGGAGAAAATCCCCATAAAAACACTTCCGGTAGTACTAACTAATCCACTAAAAATATTATTAAGTTGAATGCTTGAAACCAAATCTTTAAGTCTTTCTCCAATTCTATGTTCAATTTCTTCAGCCTCATCAAGGGTACCAATTTGGCGAAGTTTGGTTTCTAATAATTGAAGATTTTCTCCAATATTATCACCGATAGAGACGTAATCAACTTTCATTAGAGCAGTTGTTTGCGAGTTAATAGCGGGAATAAGTATTGCTAGAAAACCCGTTATTACCAAAAGCATAACAATCATGCTGATGGAAGCCCTTATTGAGTTTGGAAGAGATTTTTTCTTGATTTTAATTTTCCCGAATAAACGCATCAGGGGTTGAGAAATTACTCCAATTAGTGAGGCTAATATTAGATAGACTAATATAGAAGTAAAATACCAAATGAATGCCGAAAATAGAATAATACCTATTAATCTGTATGTTTTGTCAGAATTCCAAGTCATATATTATGTAGTTTTTACAAAATTAGTTCTTTTTACAATAGTAAAAAGATTGAATTTAGTTTTGATGTTTATTCTTTTTTTTAATCTCTATCCTTAAAAAGGTCAGAATTATCAACCTTTTGTCCAGCGTATTGCTGAATTTCTTCGCTCATATACTTTAGCTCAAGACCAACCTCTTTAAACATAGCCTCAGACTCTTCCCCAGAATGGTATTTTTTCTCACAAACCACACGCTTAATACCGCAATTGATAATTAGCATTGCGCAAGTTCTACACGGGGTCATTCTGCAATAAAGGGTAGAGCCATCAAGGGCGATTCCTCTACGGGCAGCCTGAGTTATGGCATTTTGTTCAGCATGTACAGTACGAACACAATGTTGAGTAACGTGGCCATCCTCATGAATTAATTTTTTAAATAGATGCCCCACATCGTCGCAATGAGCCAACCCCCTTGGGGAGCCAACATAGCCGGTTACTAGTATTTGCTTTTCTTTAGTAATAACGCAGCCACTACGGCCTCTATCACAGGTTGCTCGTCGTGCCACAGTATCAGCTAATTCTATAAAATATTCATCCCACGATGGGCGTATATGCTTTGTTTCTTCTTTTGTCATGATGCTGTTTTACTTTATTTAAATGCTTTCTTTATATAATTGTAGGAGAATATTGTCTTATTTATTTATATCAGAAATCACCTTTCTAACCTTATTATTTAGTTCATCTAAATTTCCGTTATTATTAAAAACAAAATCAGCCTTTGAAATACATTTTGCAAGATTTTGTTTATTGGGATTGTTGGTATTCATTTCGCGTTCTTCGTTGGCTATAAATGTATTATAATCTACATTATCGGTACTTGATTTACGAATTTGTATTCTATTATAGCGAATATTACTATCAGCATCTACGGCAAACAGATAGAAGGAGCCCTTTGCTCGCAGAGAATCAATTTCGCCAGGAGTTCGAATACTCTCAATAATGCAATTTACATTATTCTTTATGGCTTTATTATATAATTCATCAGTAATAAATGAAGGAGAATTATTGCTTCTAAGCTCATTTGCAACACTAGTCATCGAATCGCGATTAACCTCCATACCCCGCTCTTGAATTACCTCTATTAAATAATCGCGAACAGAATAGTGTTTATAATTATATTCATCTTTTAGTAAATCTACAATAGTACCTTTTCCTGCTCCTAAAGTTCCTGTTATTCCTATTACATTCATATACTAATATGTGTTTTTATTTTTCAAGTCTTTTATCCATTTCGAATCTACATTATGTGGTTTAAACTCATGAAGAGCCTTGAGTAGTACATCTGGTTCCGATTCAAAAATTACATTATTACGATGCTCTGCTTTCATAAATTTCTCGTCAAGAATTTGGTCAAAAAGCGTAATTACAGAATCATAAAAACCATCAACATTAAGGAAACCAACAGGTTTTTCAGAAAATCCTAGCTGAAAATGAGTTAATACCTCCATTACTTCATCAAGAGTTCCAAAACCACCAGGCATAGCAATAAAAGCATCCGAAAGGTCAGTAATTAAGTTTTTGCGGTCGCTCATATTTTCTGTTATATGCATCTTAGTTAACGACTCATGCCCAACCTCTTTTTCTAGCAAAGCAGTAGGCATTACGCCAATGGCATTGCCTTTTTTAGATAGAGTAGCATCAGCAATAACTCCCATAAGCCCCACATTACCACCACCATATATTAAATCTATATTTTGGGAAGCCATAAGCTCACCAAGCTCTTTTGCTTTTTGAGAATAAATGGGTTTAGCACCAACGCTTGATCCACAAAATACTCCTATGCTTTTAATTTTCATACTCTTTATTTATTGTAAAATTCTAAAAAGCTAAGATAGGGGAAATGTTAATTGGTAAATTACTTAAATGTTAAAATGCTAAATTATTAAAATAAGTTTATAGCCTTGAGAAATTCAAAGTTCAGAAGTTCAAAGTTGGATTTTGCTGTTGACTGTAATTGTTGAATAATTGAAGGGAAGCTTTGGAGTATCAACAGAATATTAGCGATGCAATTCAAAGTTAGAATTAAAACAAATTAGATTATAAGTCTGCTAAGTCAGACAATGTCATAAACTTTATATTATTACTTTTTGCATAATCGCAAATATAATCTAATGTAGATAGTTTCATCTGGTATATTCCATCAACAGATTCTGTAATATGATGAGCGTATAATATTAAAATACAGTCGTTATCTCTAGTATATTTCAGCAATTCTTCTAAATACTCTTTACTATAATGCTCGTAATTTTCATCTATTCCTAAACCAAAAACCAAGTGCGAGCCATTGAAAAAACACCTTTGTTTCTTGGGTTCCTCAGCGCCATAAGTTGTTGCTCTTAGAATACTGAATCGCTCAAACATATTTGAATCAATTTCTTTATTTCTACTTCCACCGGGATATGTAAATGAAGTTATTTTATTGAACTTTTGATTCATTAAATACGTCATTGAATCAACTTCGTCGTTTAAGTACTTATCCATTCCATATTTTGAAATATATTCTACAGCCTCTTTATGATTAAGTCCGTGACCAGCAATCTCGTGTCCCTGCAACTCTAAATACTGCAACCACTCTATTTGTTGCGCATCTAGTTTATTAATCATAGTTACGTTAAACGTAGCCTTCCAGTTATACTTTTTAAGTAAGGAGTCAGCCCTTATCCATTCTTGAACATAATGGTCGTCAAAATTTAAAACAACACCTCCATTTTCATATTCCATATTGTTATTTTTATTGCAAGCCACAAAAGATATGGAGTACGCAATAATAAGAAATAACAAAGTCTTTTTCATGGGTTTGTTTATAATAAGAGAATAACAAAAATACTAATAAAAACACTATCTTATTAAGTAGATAAAACTTAAATTTTTTGACAATGTATTTTATTACATTTGCTTTCGTTAAGAATAACCCCAAAAAACAGAAGAAAATGGACGATAAGATAATATATGGCATTCAACAAATAGGAGTAGGAGTAGAAGATGTACATCAAGCATGGGCGTGGTATCGCAAGCATTTTGGCATGGATATTAAGGCCTTTGAAGAAGCTGCCGTTGCTGAGTTGATGAAGTTCTATACCGAAGGAGAACCTCGTCCTCGTCATGCTGTTTTGGCTATAAACTTACAATCTGGTGGGGGTTTTGAGATATGGCAACATACTGGAAAAACTCCTGCAAAACCAAAATTTGAAGTTCAGTTGGGTGACTTAGGAATATTCATTGGCAAACAAAAAACCTCTGATGTAGAGGCTGCATATAATACTATGAAAGCTCAAAATTTAGATTTATTGAGCGAATTGGTTATAGACCCAATGGGTAAAAAGCACTTCTTTTTGAAAGATCCATTCAATAATATCTTTCAGGTGGTTGAAAATGATTATATTTTTGACAAAACAAATTCTGTCACAGGTGGTGCATTAGGTGCTATTATAGGAGTTAGCGATATTGACGCTGCTCTTAAATTATACTCTGATACATTAGGTTATTCCAATGTGGTTTACGATAAAACTGATGTTTTTAAGGATTTTGCTGATTTGCCAGGAGGAGCACAAAAAGCTAGGAGAATTTTATTGCGCCCAGCACAAAAAGCTACGGGTGCTTTTGCGCCATTATTAGGTCCTTCAGAATTGGAATTAGTACAAGTTATTGACGCACCAGTTCGTAAAATTTATGAAAACAGAATTTGGGGCGATCTTGGATTTATCCACCTTTGTTTTGATGTTCATAATATGGCCAAGTTAAAGAGCGATTGTTCTGCCAATGGGTTTGATTTCACGGTAGATTCTCAAGATTCTTTTGATATGGGTGCTGCGGCGGGTCATTTTGCCTATGTTTCGGACCCCGATGGTACACCGATAGAATTTGTTGAAACTTTCAAACTACCAATTATTAAAGCCCTAGGAATTGGTGTTAATCTCGAAAAAAGAGATCCTAATAAGCCACTTTCGAAATGGCTGCTTAAAGCAATGAGAATTAATAGAGTTAAGTAGTCTTTGCAAGAAAATGCCAAATACGGCGTTATTCTCGTTTTTGAAACAGTCATACTGACAGCTTACGTCAGCACTCCTTAGTTTCAAAAACTTCAAAAGCCTTGTCTTTGACGTTTTCTTATCAAAGACACAAAAACAGGTAGTTTTCTTGCAGACACTAA
>JAOZSY010000320.1 GCA_029939445.1 Bacteroidales bacterium | reverse complement strand
AGGCAAATATCCACCTACTATATTAGGATTAATAGTCATAGTATCACTATTGCATAGTACAGTATCAGATGGTAGATTACATTCTAAGGTTTTATTGTCGGCAATATAAATTGTTAGTGTATCATAAGTACATGATGAAGTTGCAACGAATAATTCAATGTATTCCAAACCTTCATCTATTCCATCAATAATAGGTTCTATAAGTATTGATGTAGAATCTGAGCCCGCAGGAATAGTTACAGTTCCTGGTAAATACACATAATCAACACCATTAATAGCATTTCCTGCAGTAGCATAATAAAGTACTTTATCCACAGGAGTTACATATGGTATTTGTATTCTTACTATTGCATTATTACAGCCTTCAATTGCCATAGTGTCAATTGAGTTTGTTGTAGTTGTAGATAAATTAACTGTATTACTCGAAAAACTGTTTGCTTCTAGAAACACACCTGAGTCATAGGCTGCATCAGAAGCGTCGCCAATTACAAGCTTAATATGATAAGTAAAACAAGGCACCACAAGAAAAGTAGCATATAAAGGTGTAGTAAAGGCATCGTAAGCAACATATGAACTTGCAGAATTATTTACATAATATGAACAATTGACACAAGGCCCTGTACCCCAGGTTCCATTATTAATATTTGCAATAGAAACAGCTGTAGAAGTGCCTGGTAATAAGGCCACATTCTGATTAGTATACATTCCTCCACTAGGATTATATCCACTTATAAAAAAACCAAAAACATCATTAAAGCTAGATAATGAAAATTCGGGGTATTCTTCAGAGCCAAAAATATATTTGAATTTTACAGTATCAGACAAAGGAACAAAATCAAATTCTAGTATTGCAGCATCATTTATAGTAAATGTAATTAGGTTAGCTAGTAGAGGGTCTGAACCGCCAGAAGTTGATGTGCTGGCAAAGGTGCTTGCAGCTCCCGCTACTTGGGTTGCATTGCCAGTGCATAATATCAAGCCATCGGTCATGCCTAAGGTTGTAGAATTAACTCCTGTAGTAAATTTAGCAATGCTTTGTAAGTCACCAGTATATGTTACATTACTTACCGAAACCCCAGTTCCTGTAAGTACGTTCTGAACCCACTGTGCAACTGTTCCTGTTTGACTTACAACTAATTGTCCTTTAGAAGTAACAGAAAATAGTAATAGGAAAGATATTATTATATATTTAATCATAATACTAGACTTAAATAATTATTGCAAAGTTATCAAAAATAAGATACAATTTTAGCGAAAAAGTTGCCTGAATAATATAATAGTATTTGAATTAAAAAAAAATCATAAATTCGTAGCTTGAAAATAAAAGTAAATAAATAATATAAAACAAATATAGAATGGATAAATCAAAGAAATTTTTAGAAGAGAACAAAGATCGTTTTTTGGAGGAGCTTTTTGAGTTAATTAGAATACCTTCAATTAGTTCAATAGCTGATCATAAACCAGATATGATACGTATGGCTGAAGCTTTAAAAGCTTCATTATTGGCTGCAGGTGTTGATAAGGCTGGTGTATACGAAACAGAGGGAAATCCAGTAGTTTATGCTGAAAAGATAATTGATAAATCAAAACCTACTGTGCTTGTTTACGGTCATTATGATGTTATGCCTGTTGATCCATTGGATTTATGGGATAGCAAGCCATTTGAGCCAGAGGTAAGAGATGGTAAAATATGGGCACGTGGTGCTGATGATGATAAAGGACAATCGTTTATGCATGTTAAAGCTTTTGAAGCTATGGTTGCTAATGACGAGCTTCCTGTGAATGTAAAATTTATGCTTGAAGGCGAAGAGGAAATAGGTTCTCCAAGTCTTGGGAAATGGTGTGCTGATAATAAGGAAATGCTAAAAGCAGATACAATTTTGGTTTCTGATACTGGAATTATTGCTCAAGATATTCCTTCAATAACTACTGGCCTTCGAGGCTTGAGTTATGTTGAGGTTAAAGTTGTAGGCCCTAATAGAGATTTGCATAGTGGTTTGTTTGGAGGTGCTGTTGCTAATCCTGCCAACGAATTGGCAAAAATAATTGCTGGTTTAACAAATGAGGATAATTATATTACTATTCCTGGTTTTTACGACGATGTAATTAATGTTAGTGCTGAGGAAAGAGCATTAATGGCAAAAGCTCCTTTTAATCTTGAGGAATATAAAAAAGCTATTGATGTAAAAGCAGTTTCTGGAGAAAAAGGATATTCTTCAAATGAACGAACTGGAATTCGTCCAGCATTAGATGTTAATGGAATATGGAGTGGTTATACTGGTGAAGGTGCAAAAACTGTATTGCCTTCAATTGCTCAAGCAAAAATATCTATGCGTTTGGTTCCTAATCAAGATAATGAGAAAATAAGTCAATTGATAAAAGATCATATTGAGAAAAATGCGCCTGATTATATAAAAGTAGAAGTTACTCCTTTACATGGTGGACAAGGTTATGTTTCTCCTATAGATTTACCGGCTTATGTTGCTGCTGATAAGGCTTATACTGAGTCTTTTGGTAAGAAGCCAGTTCCAGTACGTAGTGGTGGAAGTATTCCTATTATATCTACATTTGAAACTGTACTTGGTATTAAATCTATATTAATGGGATTTGGTTTGGAAAGTGATGCTATTCACTCACCAAATGAGAATTACCCACTTTTTAATTTCTATAAAGGAA
>JAOZSY010000319.1 GCA_029939445.1 Bacteroidales bacterium | reverse complement strand
TGGTTGAGCATAATACTTTGGTATTAGATAACTGTGATTATAAAATTGAACTTGGGCCAGGAGCAGGTGCTGCTGGTGGTGAAGTAATATCAAATAATTAATGATGCTTTTGCATCGGTCTTAATTCGTAAATTATTCTACCTTTGTAATTGATATGCAAGAGCTAAATTTACCACATTTTGAACACAAAACCCGTTTGAATAGCAAGGGTAAAACTGAGATTTTTGATTCCATTCGTAAGAAATGGCTCATACTTACTCCTGAGGAATGGGTGCGCCAGAATTTCGCACATTTTCTTATAGAGAATAAAGGTTTTCCGGCCTCATTAATGGCCATCGAAAAAGGTTTGAAAGTAAATGGATTGCCTAAGCGCACCGATATTGTGCAGTATAATAAGCAAGGAGAGCCTATTGTTATTATTGAATGTAAAGCTCCGAAAATAAAAATTACCGAAGATACATTTGCTCAAGCTGCTATGTATAATCTTAAAATGAAAGTTAATTATCTGATTATGACAAATGGACTAACTCATTATTGTTGCAAAATTGATAATGAAACTCATCAACTGCAGTATTTAAAAGAAGTACCAATGTTTCACGAATTATAGGCGTATAATATGCAACAATTAGGATTACTAAAAAAAATGCTTCCTGGTTTACTACCAATTTTTATCTTCATTATTGCGGACGAAATTTGGGGAACCGAAATAGGGCTTATTGTTGCTGTTGTGATTGGTGTTTTGCAAATGCTATACTTTGCTATAAAAGAGCGCCGTTTGGAGAAATTTGTACTTTTCGATACTTTGCTAATCGTTGGTATGGGTGGAGTCTCCATAGTATTGCATAATGATGTATTTTTTAAATTAAAACCAGCTATTATAGAACTTATAATGATAGCTTTCCTTGCGTTCTCTCTTTTTTCTAAGCATAATATTATGCAAAAAATGTCGGAGAGATATATGAAAGGTGTTGAGTTTAACAAAGAGCAGAGTATGCAGATGAATAAGAGCCTTCGCAATTTGCTAATTCTTCTAACAGTACATTTCTTTTTAACATTATATTCCACCTTTTGGATGAGTACTAGAGCATGGGCATTTATCAGTACTGCATTGTTTTATATTCTAATTATTGGATATTTTGGTATAGAATTACTGATGAAATATATTAAAAATAAAAACACAGAGTTTCTTCCAATTGTAGATGAGGAAGGTAAGCTTTTGGGAAAAGCATCGCGTGCTGAATGTCATTTAAATCCAGAGTTGATGTATCCGGTTGTGCGGCTACATGTTTTTAACTCTAAGGGTGAAATCCTTCTTCAGCGCCGAAGTCTGAAGAGTGATATTGAGCCTGGAAAATGGGACTCTGCTGTGGCAGGTCATGTGCGTTATGGTGAAGAAATTGATGCTGCACTCAAGCGCGAGAGTTTAGAAGAGATAGGTATAGATATTAGTGAATTTCAGTTGCTTAGTAAAAGAGTCTTTAAAGCTAAAACATCAACTGCATTAATGTTTGTGTTTATTGCAGTGACTGATGATATTCCAGAAGCCAATAAAAAGGAGGTGGAAGAGATTGCCTTTTATAAATTGCAAGAAATAATGCCACTTATAAACAAGGGAAAGGCAAGTATGGGCCTGGAGCAGGAGTTTGAGATGCTGAAAACTATAAAGATTAAATAATTATTCAATGGTATGGGTCTAAGAAAAACACCCAATAAGAAATCACTATAAAAAGATGGTTCTTGGCGAATAATTAGGAAGTTCTATTATCGAATAACAAAGTATTGAAGTAAATATATAGTTGTATCACCTTCTACTAAATCATACTCAACAGTAATATGAGGAAAACTATCAGTAGTATATGTGTAGAAGTATAGTTTTGATATTGTATCTATTGTGTAAGAAGGTGCTTGCCCTGTTCCCCAATTTGTATCTTCCACAATGATTGATTTATAGTTAGTAATATTATTTGCTGATATGTATCGAGGATTAGAAAAATCAAAAGGCCAAAAGTCTTTATAGGGGTTTTTGTATTTATCATATAACATTGTATCTGCCATAGTGACTGATGGAACGGAGAATGATTTAGTTATTACATTGCTAGTGTTGTAATTATATTTATGTTCGCCAGAATATTCATCAGTTGTAATATTAATTTTATCTATTTCTCCATTGTTTTTATAAATAATTGTGTAGTTGGTATGAGGCTCGTGTATTCCTGTGATTTTTTCGGCTGTATAAGTATAGTATATTGTGTCAAATATTGAAGTTGAATTCCCATAATATTTAAGTGAATATTTTATCCTATTATCATTATAGTATTCGTATGTCTCGTGATTAGTAATTTGGTTGTTATTATCATAAATAGTTGCCGACTTAAGATTACGGTTAGTGTCAAGAATATATTTTTCTTTTGTTACGCCATTAATGGAGAGTTCGTATTTGTAGTTTTGTATAATTATAGTCTTCCTAATAGGAAATATTTCTTTCTCGCAAGATAATAAAGAAATAATAATTGTAAATATTATTAAAGCAATAAACTTATTCATAATAATGATCTCAGTATTGTTAATTGCAAATATAACGGTTTTTTTAGTTTTTAATTGTATGAGAGATAATGCGTTATTATTAATGATGCTTTATGCTTATTATTGAACTTCTACAGAGTTCCTTTTTATGATAATA
>JAOZSY010000109.1:3492-9006 GCA_029939445.1 Bacteroidales bacterium | reverse complement strand
CCAAATTTCCTAACATCACAATGTTAAATAATCATTTATGACAATAGCGTATATGGGCTACTTATGTTTATTTTTACCTTATGAAAAATATAAGTATAGCAGAATTGCATCGTAAGTTTATTGAGTCGGCAGGGATTTCTACCGATACAAGAAAAATCCAATTAGGAGAAATGTTTTTTTGTCTAAAAGGTGAAAATTTTAATGCAAATAAATTTGCTAATAAGGCACTGGAACTTGGCGCTTTATATGTAATTATTGATGATGAGGATTACTATGTTGATTATCGTACGATACTAGTAAATGATGCTCTGGAATACTTACAATTATTGGCAGCATATCACCGTCGACAATTCGATATTCCATTTATAGGAATTACCGGTACAAATGGCAAAACAACTACCAAAGAGCTAATAAATGCTGTTCTTTCAAAAAAATTTAAAACTCATGCTACCATGGGTAATTTCAATAATCACATTGGCGTTCCACTAACAATACTATCAATTCCTAATGACACCGAAATTGCTATTATTGAAATGGGAGCAAATCATATTGGAGAGATTGCCGACCTTTGTCGTATTACCGAACCTAATTATGGACTTATCACCTCCATTGGACGAGCGCATTTGGAGGGTTTTGGAAGTATCGAAGGAGTTATAACAACTAAAACAGAGCTTTATAAATCAGTTAATAATACTGGTGGTCAATTATTTGTAAATGGCGATTCAAGTCTATTAATGGAATTATCAGAAGAATACTCAAGATTAACTTATGGCTCTGGTTCTGAGAATAATACCATCGGTGCAAAAATAGAAAAAAGTCCTTTTGCCTCATTAGATTGGGGCGATTATACTGTAGAATCACAACTAGTTGGTAGCTATAATTACGATAATATAATGGCAGCAATATGCATAGGCGACTATTTTCACGTTGATGACAATGATATAGTATCGGCAATTGAAGAATATACTCCAGAGAACCAACGCTCACAATGGAAAAAGACTGACTATAATGAGTTAATAATTGATGCCTATAATGCAAACCCTAGTAGTATGAATGTAGCCATTCAAAGTATTGAGCAGCTTAAAACTGTAAACAAATGGCTAATTTTGGGAGATATGTTGGAGTTAGGCAAAGAGAGCAAAAAAGAGCATTTAGATCTTATCGATTCTATAGATTCTGAATTGCTAAGCAACACTCTTTTTGTTGGCTCAGAATTTATGAAAGCAGGGAAAACAAAAGATATAAAATGTTTTATAAATACCGAAGCTGCAGCAGAATGGATAGAAGATAATCCAATAAAAGAGGCTGTAGTATTGGTAAAAGGATCAAGAGGAATTGCTTTAGAAGGATTATTAAATCTATTATAAAAAATATATAATATGGCAATATACAAAGCAATAGGAATAATGTCGGGGACATCGCTTGATGGACTAGATTTAGCTTATTGCATTTTTGATAAAAAGCAAGGGAAATGGGAATACCAAATTATCAAAAGTATAACCATAGAGTATGACTCAAAATGGAAAGATAAACTGTCAAATGCCCATAAACTAAGCTCCGAAGAACTAACAAAACTTGATTTTGAATTTGGAGATTATATTGGACGTATAGCTGCCGCATTTATAAAACGACAAAAACTCAAACCAAATTTAATAGCATCTCATGGACATACAGTTTTTCA
This sequence comes from Bacteroidales bacterium, assembly GCA_029939445.1. Classification (GTDB taxonomy): domain Bacteria; phylum Bacteroidota; class Bacteroidia; order Bacteroidales; family UBA1556; genus UBA6267. The sequence continues at coordinate 7,325 of JAOZSY010000109.1, read as the reverse complement.
TAATCCAAAGGAAAATTATACTCTACAAATTGGCAAAGGTGCTGCAATTACAACTCATGTAAACTGTAACGTAATTAGTGATTTCCGTTCTCAAGATGTAGCTATGGGCGGACAAGGTGCCCCATTAGTTCCCATAGGTGATGAACTTCTTTTTTCGGAATATGATGCTTGTATAAACCTTGGAGGTGTAGCAAATATCAGCACCAAAAAGAATAGTAATCGAATTGCTTGGGATATTGGATTTTGCAATATGCCCATGAATAATCTTATGCTTGAAATAGGCAAATCATACGATAAAGATGGAATAAATGCATCAAAAGGTAGTATAAATAAACAGCTATTGGAGGAATTAAACAATTTGGAATACTATTTCCAAACTTATCCAAAATCGATAGGCAGAGAGCAATTTGACGAAATAATAAAGCCTATTATTAATAAATATAACTCTAGCCTAAATGATAAGCTACGAACATGGGTAGAACATATAAGTGAGAAAATTGCTATAGATATAGGTAGTAATAAAAACGTATTACTAACAGGAGGAGGAACATTTAATAAGTTTTTAGTTAGCCAAATAGAAGAAAAAAGTGAGAGTAAAATCATAATTCCCAGCAAACAATTAATAGATTCAAAGGAAGCCCTTATTTTCGCATTTCTTGGAGTATTAAGGATGGAGAATGAGATTAATATCCTAAGTTCCGTTACTGGCGCTAAGAAAGACCACTGCTCTGGGAGTATTGACTAGTTGGCAGTCTTCAGTTGGCAGTGAAGATTAATTATACACACAGAGTTTTTTTTAATATCAACAGAGTTTACAATAATTAGAATATGACAAATCAAGAAATTATAAACGAAACAATTGAATATTTCAAAGAGAACTTTTCGGGAGAGGGAACTGGCCATGATTGGTTTCATATACAAAGAGTATGGAAATTGTCGAAGAATATTGCTAAAAAAGAAGGTGATTTGGATATATTTGTTGTAGAAATGGGTGCCTTACTTCATGATATTGCTGACCATAAATTCCATGATGGAGATGAAAATATTGGCACTGAAAAAGCTGCAGAATATCTTTCTAAATACGATATTGAAGAAAGTCAGAAAAACAAAATCATAGAAATTGTAAAGGAGATAAGTTTTAAGGGAATGCGTGTGCCAACCAAAATGAGCACAAAAGAAGGCGAGGTGGTACAAGATGCTGATCGCTTGGATGCAATTGGTGCTATAGGAGTGGCTCGCACTTTTGCTTATGGAGGTTCTAAAAATAGGGAGATCTACAATCCTTTAGTAAAACCTGTTTGCCATACATCATTTGCTGCATACAAAGTAAGTACTGCTCCAACTATCAATCACTTTTACGAAAAACTGTTAACGCTAAAAGATAGAATGAATACAAATACTGGTAAAAAGGAAGCAATACGCCGTCATGAATTTATGGAAAGTTTCTTGCAGAATTTCTATCAAGATTGGGAAGGGAGCTTATAATTGTTAATTATTAATGGTTAATGATTAATGGTTAATGGCTTACTTTTTGGGATTTTTCTCCATATTCGTAATTACTAAAGCCTGATTACTAAAGACCATATTATTTTTTCCAGAAACCAGGCGAAAGGAATACCAAAATAGTAAATAGCTCTAATCTTCCCAAAAGCATAAGCATTGATAGCACCCATTTTCCTGCTTGTGGAATTGCGGCAAAATTATCAACAGGACCTACATTACCTATTGCTGGTCCAATATTTCCTATTGATGATATTGAGGCACCAAGAGCAGTGACAAAATCAAGACCTAAAGCAGTCATAATAAAAGTACCTATTCCAAAAATAGTAAAGTAGAAAAGCAGGAATCCCATTATTGCAAATAGCACTTCTTCTTTCACCGATTTACCATTATATTTTACAGTGAAAAAGGCTCTTGGATGAATCATCCTTTTAAGGTGCAAGCCCGCTATTTTAAACACTAATAAAAGGCGTATCATTTTTATTCCACCACCAGTAGAGCCCGCGCTACCACCTGTAAACATAAGTAATACAAGAACAAACCAAGCTACAGTAGGCCATAGTAAATAATTATAGCTCACAAAACCAGTGGTAGTAATTATGGATACAACTTGGAAGATAGTTCTTCTAAAAAGCTCCTCAAAATTATCGCCCATATTATAAATAAGGATACTAAAAATAAGAACAGTTGCTCCTAATATAAGTCCTACATAAAACTTAAATTCTTGATTTTTGAATACCTTATCAAATCTACGTTTAGAAAAGAAGTAATGTAAAGAAAAGCTAACCCCAGCCATAAACATAAATATAGTGATAACGTACTGAACATATGGTCCAAAATGAGCGATACTATCATTTTTTGTTGAAAAACCACCCGTTGCAAGTGTTGCAAAAGAATGGCAGATTGCATCAAAGAAATTCATCTCCCCTGCCCAAAGCAGCAATGTTTCTACACCAGTAAGTATTACATAAATAAGCCATAATCTTTTAGCAGTACCCGTAATTGTAGGATGCAGTTTGTCGGTAGTAGGGCCTGGCGATTCTGCTGCAAATAGCGTTGAAGAGCCAACACCAAGCAATGGCATAATGGCTAAAGTAAGTACAATAATTCCCATTCCACCAATCCAATGAGTCATGCTTCTCCAAAAGAGAATGCCTTTAGGAACAGCCTCTATATCAATAAGTACTGAAGAACCCGTAGTTGTAAAACCAGACATCGTTTCGAAGAATGCATCCGTAAAATTTGGAATTGCTCCACTAAAAATATATGGTAATGTGCCAAAAAGTGAAATTACAACCCAAGCTAAACTTACAATCATATAAGCTTCGCGCTTGCCTACGTGTTTTTTGCTTCTTTTCCCTGATATGCCATAAACAACAAGCCCAACACCAACAGTTATAAGAGAGGATTTAATTATAGGCCATGTAGCTTCATTATAATAAATGGAAAATGGGATAGACAACAACATAAGAATGCCAACAATAATAGTTAAAGAACTTAATGCCCTTCCTACTTCTTTCAGGTTTATATCTTTAGTGCCTAACATTTCTAATTTTAATTAAATAATTTGCTAACATTACGAACACATGAAGGCAATGAGAAAACTATAACCTTATCGCCAGCTTCAATTTTAGTACTTCCACGGGTAATCATTGCCACATTATTACGAATTAAACCACCAATAATAGCATTCTCTGGCAAGTCTAAATCTGCAATAATTTTCTTGGTAATATATGAACCTTCTGCTACAATAAGCTCAAGAACTTCTGCATCCACACCACTAAGTAGTTTTATGGATTCGATACCTACGCCAAGAGCAAAACGCTCAATATAACTCGATGCAATAAGTTTCTTATTAATTATAGTATCAATACCTACATTATGAGCAACATCAATAAAATCAATATTTTCGATAAGAGCAATTGTCTTTTTAACACCGTATTTTTTTGCCAAAAGACAAGTTAATATATTAGTTTCAGAATCTCTAGTAACTGAAATAAAAGCATCCATAGAGCTTATATTCTCATCTTCAAGCAATTTCAAATCTCTAATATCACCATTAATAATTAGTGTATTATGGAGCTTATCGCTAAGAAGAAAACACCTTTCTTTATCTATTTCAACTAATTTTAAGTTCACTTTATCTTCAAGGTTTAGGGCTACATTCGTACCTATTCTACCTCCACCAACAAGCATTACATTATTCATCTTTTGCTTACTTCGTCCACCCATCTCAAGGATATTTTCAATCCCTTTGGGCTTAGTAATCATATATGCCAAATCTCCTAATTGAAAGCGAGTATTTCCATTGGGAATGATTGTTTCACCCTTTC
>JAOZSY010000109.1:0-3392 GCA_029939445.1 Bacteroidales bacterium | reverse complement strand
TCGTTAAAAATCTTTTTATTTGCAGGCTCGAGGTTCTCAATATTAGAAACTCTAGCAATACAACGCTTGGCTCCAAGTTTTTTTGCCAAAATACAAGCTACCACATTAGGATTTTCGATATGCATTACCGAAATAAATAAATCAGCTTTTTCCACTTTAGCCTTTTGCAATATCGATAATTTTACGGCATCACCTTCTAAAGTAAGAATATCGGCATCATTTGAAACCGCTTCCAGAAAATCAGAATTAGGATTGATTAAAGTGATATCGTGATCCTCTTTTGATAGCAATTTTGCCAAATGAGAACCCATTTCGCCATCTCCAGCAATAATTATATTCATTGTGATTTGAAATTAGATATAAAAATCAAAGGTAATAATAAAAACAAATCCAATACTTTAGACTCAATATAAATTAAGGCATTGGAATTATTGTTACTAATAGAATTTACGGAACCCAACTATTTCGCGGGCTTCCTTTATAGTTTTAGACGCACTTTCTCTTGCTTTTTCGGCACCCATACGAGCCACCTTAGCAAGATAGTCATTATCTCCTTCTAGCTCAAGAATTCTCTCTCTAAAGGGTTCTGTAAACCTTATCATATCTTCGGCCAGCTGCTTCTTAAAATCGCCATATCTTATTTGGCAATTATTGTATAAATCATCAAAATGATTCAGTGTATCAGCCGCTGAGACAATCTCCATTAGGCTAAAAAGATTTTTAATTGCCTCGGGTTTCTCTTGATTCATTTCTGTTGGTCCCGAATCAGTTTTTGCTCGCATAACTTTTTTGCGGAGTTTCTTAGGGTCTTCGCCTAAGTATATAGCGTTTCCTGGGCCTTCAGATTTACCCATCTTACCACTACCGTCTAAGCCTGGTACTTTTACCAACTGCTCACCAAAATTAAATGCCGAAGGGATAGGAAAAAATTCTTGCTTATACATATTATTAAAACGGCGCGCAAAAGTTCGCATCATTTCAAGATTTTGCTCTTGATCTTTACCAACAGGTACTTTTGTAGCTTTATGCAAAATAACATCTGCAGCCATAAGTGTTGGATAGGTTAGAAGTCCTGCATTTACATTATCGGGCTGACTACGCACTTTATCCTTAAATGAAGTTACTCGCTGAAGTTCACCCACATAAGCGTTCATGTTTAGAAGAAGATAAAGCTCTGTAGTCTCAGGCACATCACTTTGTATATATAATGTAGATTTCTCAGGATCTAATCCCGCTGCAAGATATTCAACTAATACATTGCGCACATTGCCATGCAAATCTGCTGGTGTTGGATGCGTTGTTAGTGAATGATAATCTGCAATAAAAAAATAGCAGTTGTGAGAATCTTGCATTTTTACAAAGTTCTTTACTGCTCCAAAATAATTGCCAAGGTGTAAATTCCCCGTTGGTCTTATACCGCTTACTACTGTTTCCATGGCGGCAAAGGTAAAAAATTTATCTATGGAAAAAGAAGCTTATTAAGGAAAAAGGAATCTTCCTACGCTAAAGCTCCATAAGAGGACAAGGAGAAGGAAAAGACTGCCGATAGTAGTAAGAGAGAATTATGAATTAACAAGTGGATCTAAGAATGAAATGTGCCACATAGACACAGTTGAGGCATAAGAAACTTAGGGATGTAAATAATTAATGAATTGGAAATTGATCCGATAAATCAGTTGTATTATATGGGTTTCCTTTACGCTCAATCATTCGTTTGCCCCAAGTGTCGGCAAAATTCTTTTCACTAAAGTCTACAAATTTATCCTGAACAATAAAAAGTCCTTGAGAGTGCTCACAGGCAATATTTACATCTTTATAATCGCATCGAACCCACCTCCCATTCAAATATAGCTCGTAAAAAAAGTGATTAACATATCTTCCTCCTCCAAATCGTCTAATATTTGCTAACGAACTTTCTCTATATGACTTATTCGTTAAATTATTGAGCAATTTTACTTGCATACTGTCCGTGTAATTTATTATTGGGCTAGAGCTAATAATTCTTGTGGGAATATTTATAGCCCTATACATTGTATTGATATAAATAGAAGAAGATCCACAGCTGCCATGCATTCTATTTCTGTACATACTTTCACCAAAGGTTTGGTTATTTAGCACACGCTGGTCTGTGGGATAATATTGAGTTTTCAGACTATTAAATGCCTCTTTATGTACAATAAATATTCACTTTTCCATCTTTAATATTAATTACTATTAGACTCAAAATTAGCAATAAATTGGTACTATGATAATTATAAACGCAACAATTATATTATTATTTAGCAACTTGGCATAGTGCATAATATAAGCACAAATAAATTGAGGCCGACTAAAGTCCTCCTTTTATTTCAAAAGGTGGTGGGCGAATTGCTTAATTGGAGGTTTATTATTTAAGTGAATGTTGTTGCAATTTGGTCGGAGGGTTTTTTAATAATAAGCGGAATCCTATAAAAGTTCTTTTGCTAACTTTAGTGAATCATTGAAATTGTCACAGATTAAGTCTTTTGATACCAAATCATAAATATTAGTATCTGCAAAATCCTTTTCTGTTTCACTATTTACTCCCGAGAGGATTACTATTATTTTTTCTTTTCTAAGTATTTTAAGTGTTTCTATTAAGTTATGCAGGCCTGTATTATCAATAAATGGGACATGTCGCATTCTTATAATTAGTATTTTACTTTTTAGACCAATTTCTTCAATTATTCCTGAGTATTTGGTTGCAGAAGCAAAGAATAAAGGTCCACTTATTTCATAAATATTTAAACCTTTTGGGAGTTTGGAGTAGTCTTCAATTAAGTCTGAATCAATCACATTATTGATTCTTTTTTCGGTAAACTGCGACATCCTTTTCATAAAAAGAAGTGCTGATAATACTACGCCAACTTCAATTGCAACTGTTAGGTCAACAAATACTGTCAATAAAAATGTAGATAATAATACAAGGATATCGAAATAGCTAGATCTTAATATTGAAATAAAAGAGCGCCATTCGCTCATATTATATGCGATAACGATTAATATCCCTGCTAAACACGACATTGGAATTAACTTTGCCCAAGAGCCAAGAAACAACATTATCAACAGTAGAGTAACGGCATGCACCATTCCTGCAATTGGTGTTCTACCTCCATTTTTTACATTAGTGGCAGTGCGGGCTATAGCACCTGTTGCTGGTATTCCACCAAAAAAAGGAGTAACAACATTAGCAATTCCTTGGGCAATAAGTTCAGTATTTGAGCGGTGCTTGCCTCCAATCATACCATCAGAAACAACTGCCGATAAAAGTGACTCTATACTCCCTAAGAGTGCAATGGTAAGTGCTGGGGCAATATAGTGTTGTAAATTATTGAACTCAATATTAGGAATGCTAAAGCTAATTTTGCTAGGTA
>JAOZSY010000318.1 GCA_029939445.1 Bacteroidales bacterium | reverse complement strand
TACAGCATCACCTTTTACATAAAGACCATCTAGTACAACTACTGGATCTACTATTTCTTCTTCTTCATCATCTTTCTTACAAGATGTAAATGTTACTAAACCTGCAAGAATAATAATCCAGCTGAATTTTAGCATACTTTTAAAACTTAATTCTTTCATAATAATTAATTGAAATTTGTTAATAATTGTTTGTTTAACTTTTATAATGTTTGTAATAAAAAAGTTCATTAAAATAATAGCTGCAAAAATACACATTTTATTTTTAGTAGCAAATCATATTATTTATTGTGGAGGCAATAGTAAATTACTATTTACATCTGTTGCCCATTTTGGAATAGGAAAGACTCTCATATCCGTTCCATGAGCATTTTTTTCCCACCAGCTTTGCTCCCATTTTCCGAAGCGAATAAGATCTTGACGACGGTGCCCTTCGCAATAAAGCTCACGACCACGCTCAGCAAGTAAATCATCCAAAGTAGCACCTGCAAAAGCACTAACACCAGCACGAGTTCTTATTTGGTTAATCCAATTATCGCCATTATTACCTGCTCTTATTTCAGCTTCAGCTTTCATAAGGTAGAAATCAGTAATACGGAATAAAGGGAAATCATTGGATAGGTTTTCTAAAGCACCCATAGCAATTTCATATTTTCCTAATCTAGCACCAGTCATACGAATTTCTTCAGGAGTATAATTTGCAGCTTTCATTTCTAAAGCCGGCAAGTGTGGATCTATATTAAGAGGCTTATGAGTTTCGCCATCAATAATCACGCTACCACTCACGGCATACCTTAATCCCCACATATTATAAGCTTCTTTTCTTAAATCGGTATCCTCATAAGTATCAAAAAAGTCTGGAACAATACATAATCCATTCCATGGACCTACAGGCATATCAAACTCTAGATTTTGCTGATAATGCAATGTACGCATATGAATTCTAAATCCTGTAAAATTATTCTCATCGTAAGGAATCGCAAAGATAATCTCTGATGAGTTTGAATTCTCAGTTTTGAAAGGATCTGATACATTAGCTGCCAAATTATAAGGTCCTGAAATTAGGCTATCGCAATAATCTGCTGCCAACTGATATCTATCAACTCCTGTATAAACCTCAGAGTTCATATATAATTTTGCCAATAAAGCATAAGCTGTATATTTGGTAAACATAAGCTTATTATCGTATGATTTTAAATAAGGTAATGACTGCTCAAGAGTGGAAACAAGATTATCAAATATAGTTTCACGTTTAACTCTATAAGGCATTTCAGGAGCATTCTTTGCAGAAGTAATATACGGCACATCACCATAATTATCTAATAAGAAATAATAGTATAAAGCACGTAATGATTCCACTTCTTTTTTCTTCGCTTCAATAGCAGGAGTTGCTGCCATATCCGACATCATATCTATTACCTGATTACAAGTAGTAACACCAGCCCACATACTTCCCCACATACGATTTACGCTTTCCTCATCATTTGACCAAGTATGGCGATGAACATTTTGCCATTTTCCACCATCAAACCAGTCAGCACCACGTGTTGGAGCACAAAATTCATCAGAACTTACTTCCTGTGCCAAGAACCACCAACCTTCGTCATCAGCAAATGGTTTTAACTTTGTATATGCATCAACACTAAGGTTTGATACTTGAGCAGGAGTCTCTGGATACATATCCCCTGGTATTTTATCATAAACCTCTTCATCCAACTTGGTACAAGAGCTTATAATAAAAACTAAACTTAATAAATATATAATTTTCTTCATCATTTTAATATTTTGTATTTTATCAATAGATTTAATATATCAGACTTAGAAACTAGCTTTTAAACCAAAAGTTAAAGAGCGAGTTTTTGGATAAACATTATACTGATCAATACCATAAGCAAGACCATTCATTGATGTTTCAGGATCAATACCCGAATATCCAGTAAGAGTATATAAATTATTAGCTGAAACAAATAATGTAAAATTATTAATCCAGTTATAACGTTCCACATCAAATCTATAAGCTAAAGCTACATAATCAACTTTTAGGAAAGATGCATTCTCTACATATAAGTCGGCAATGGCAGCACCCGAAACACGGCCTTCTTCGTACCATTCTACAGATTGTGCATTTCCATTTAGAGAAGGAATGTTATTAGGGTCGTCAAAGAACATCTGAGTAGCATTATATACATAGTTACCTACCATTGAGCGTAGAGCAAAATCAAAACTCCATTGCTTATAAAAGTTAAATGAATTTGACCAACCAATTTCCAAATCTGGAGCAGCTGTTCCTGCAATATAACGCTTAGCTTCTGAAATATTCTTTGTATATCCTCCAGACTCTGAAGTATAAATAAACTCACCATTTTTCATGGTTACATATTCAGGAACATAAAAAGCACCTGCTTCTTCTCCAGAAATAAGTCCTGTAACATACATCTCTTCTCCAACCAAGCCTCTACCAGATATAAATCCAGCTTTACGAACATTTGAGTTTACATAAGAACCTAGGTCAGTAATAATAGTTTTATTATGCGATATATTAAAGCTCGTTTTCCAACTAAAATTCTTATTATCAACAACAAATCCCTGAATAAAAAGCTCAATACCACTATTCTTAATAGAACCTGAGTTAGCCCAAGTAGTTGAAGCCAAATTTGGTGGCACTGGCACTGCATAAGAGCCAAGTAAATCATCA
>JAOZSY010000317.1 GCA_029939445.1 Bacteroidales bacterium | reverse complement strand
AATGATGCTTTATGCTTATTATTGAACTTCTACAGAGTTCCTTTTTATGATAATATTATTAGCCATAAGCTTTGCATATGGCTAATAATGTTAATCTGCTTTGCGGATTGTGTAAATGTATGAATATATTTCGTAATTATGAATTGGATAAAAGAGAGGATGCGTATATAGATTTGAATAATTGATCTTTACATATTATAAAAAACAAAATCCGCTAGAGGCGGATTAATAAAAATAACCATAGCTGTAAGCTATGGTTTATGAATGTGTATAATAAGCAACTCTGAAGGAGTTGAATCTCTTAATATAAAGAAAGTGAAAAAATGTAAAATTTATGCCTACTATTTTATTCCTATTTTATTCATATAAGGATAAATTTTGCAAACAAGACAGAATCCATAAAATACTTCTAATGAAGTTAGTAGGATAAAAATAAGAGTGAATATAACTGCTGAACCATGAAAGCCAAAATATTCAAGGCCAATAATTAGAAAAGAGAAAGCTAAACCAAATTTAGCAGCTAATTTTTTTGGGCCAGCATTTACTAGATGTTGTTTAACATTAAAAACCTCTAATGAGCTGATAATAATTTTGCAAACAGGGCTGTTCTTTACCCCAAAGAATACTCTAATTGCAAAATCGATTCCCACTACAAATATTAACCAATTCATAGGTGTTACTATAGATAAAGTTAACAGTATTAGTACAAAACTTGCATTTGTTTTAATAAGTCTAGTATCAATTCTTTCGCTTATAATTGGGCAGTATTTTTCCATATCATTTTTATTTTGTGCAAATATAGTTTATTGTAAGCTGTTATGTTAGTGCGATAACATAATATTAAACAGTATTAGCATTTATTAAGATACGGAATGTATAGTATTTATAGTTAGAGTATTGTAGCTTATTTCATAATAGTATTAGTGTTGTAAGACTACTACAATAATATGAGAAGTAATAAGTGAAAAAGTTTTCATAAAATCTACCATAAAATAAAATATTTTTGTGTTTTTAGAGTTAGTACTACTTAGGAATCTGAATAAGACATAAAGTATTGAAAATACGTAATATATATATATCATCCTTTCTTATAATTCTATTGTTATTCATTGGCAGTTCCTGTTCTACAAAGAAGAACAAATGGAATAGACGTGTTTATCATAATTTGACGGGTCATTATAATGCGTATTTTAATGGAGAACAAGCCCTAAAAGAGGCGATTAAGGATATAGAGGCTAATCATAAAGACGATTATACAGAGATACTTGATGTTTATCCTGTGGGTACAGCTGAGACAATAATGTCGTCAAGTTCAAATTTGGATAGAGCCATAGAAAAGGCCTCTTTAGTTGTGCATAAGCACAGTATGTATTTCAGAAAAAAAGAAGAGGTTAAGTGGGTGTATTACAGTTATCTAATGATGGGTCAGGCAAAGTTCTATCGTCAAGAATATGGTACTTCAAAGCAAATTTTAGGATATGTAGTCTCCCGATATCCAAAGGAGGACGTAAAGCAAGAAGCTATTATGTGGATTGCTATGAATGAGAGTGTTGAAGGAAATTATAGCAATGCAGTATCTCAACTCGATGGTATAAGAGCTAAAGTTAATAACGGAGAGGTTAGCAAGAATGCCTATAGAATGCTTCCGCGATTATATGCTGATATTTATGTGCGAGCAGGTAATTATGAGTCAGCAGTTCCGCAAATAAGAATAGCCATCGAAAGAGCAAAATCTAAAGATAAAGCACGTTTAATATTTATTCTTGCACAGTTAGAGCAGAAATTGGGTAAAAGAAAACTGGCTACAGAGCATTATCTTGCAGTACTTAAGAAAAATCCCACCTATGAGATGGACTTTAATGCTAGAATTAAGATGGCAGAAAGTTTTGATGGTGGAGATTCCAAGGAAGTTATGAAACAACTTCGCAAAATGCTTAAGGATATTAAGAATGTAGATTATCAGGATCAAATATATTATGTGATGGCTGATGTGGCTCTTAAAACAAAGCATAGAGATGAAGCTGTTGGTTACCTTAGATTATCGGTACAAACGAGTGTAAAGAATAATAAACAGAAAGCATTTAGTGCAAAGAAACTTGCCGAACTATATTTTGAAGATGAAAAATATCAAAATTCTCAGGCATATTATGATAGTACAATGTTGTTTTTACCAAAAGACTATCCCGATTATGATAAGTTAAAATACCGTAGAGATGTTCTAACAGAATTGGTGGACTATTTAATTATTATTCAAACAGAAGATAGCTTACAAGCTCTTGCAAATATGAGCGAACGTAAAAGGAATAAGCTTATTGATGGATGGATAGCTGAAGAGGTTGCTGCAGAAAAACTAAAGCAACAACAGGAGCGCGAGAGACAAGAGCAGCTGCAATTCTTAGCGGAAAATGAGAGTGGTGATCCTCGCAAAATGCGTTCTGTTACTGATAAAGGTGGCACTAAATGGTACTTCTATAATCCCTCATCATTAAGTATGGGTAAGGCATCATTTATGGCTAAATGGGGTGCTAGAAAACTTGCCGATAATTGGCGTATTAGTAATAAGGAGTCTGTTGATTTTTCTGAAGAGGATGTTGATATTATTGCTGGAGGTGATACTTCTGCTATGGCTAGTACTGCTATTGCAAGCACTAATCCTAAAACTAGAGATTTCTATTTGCAGAATATTCCTTTTAC
>JAOZSY010000108.1 GCA_029939445.1 Bacteroidales bacterium | reverse complement strand
GTAAGTTGGGGATTTAGAACAGTTAAAGAAATGAAAGATAATGGCGCTAATTTTATTATTGATAAGCCCGAAGAACTTCTTTCAATTATTAATGGTTAATTTCTAAATCTTAATTCCCAATTATTTACTTTTACAAATTAGCTTTATTATAACAGCTTCTGCAAAGTGGTTCATAACTTTCAGTTTCGCCAAGCATTACAAGCTTATCGCTTACAACAGTCCTATGAGAAATTTGAGCGAGCTTACCACAGCGCATACAAATAGCATGAACCTTTGTAACATGCTCGGCAATAGCCAATAATTGAGGCATAGGGCCAAATGGTTTACCCTTAAAATCCATATCCAGTCCAGCAATAATTACTCTAATGCCCCTATTTGCTAGCTCATTACAAACTGCTGGAAGACTTTCATCAAAAAACTGAGCCTCATCTATTCCAATAACATCAATATCGTTAGCCATTAATAGTATTGCTTCAGAAGTAGTTACCGGTGTTGAATGAATCTCATTTTTATCATGCGAAACCACTTTTTCCTCATCATAGCGAACATCCACTGCTGGTTTAAAAATTTCAATCCTCTGTTTAGCAATCTTAGCACGCTTCAATCTTCGTATTAGTTCTTCTGTTTTACCCGAAAACATAGATCCACAAACGACCTCAATCCATCCTATATGTTGTTCACTATTTGTTGATTTTTCTAAAAACATTATTACTATTGTATTTTATCTTTGAATATCTTTACACCCTAAAATTTGCAATTTTGATTAATGCAAATAATAAAAGTTTTAAAGCAGCAAACTTAACCAAAAGAATAGACAATATTTTTATTGTGAATAAATTTATTTTTAGATTATGAGCAACACCATAAAAAACCAAGGTAAAACAGTATTAGCAAAGCTAAACAGGCAACTAGAGGCATTATTAGATTCTAATAATAGTAATTCGCAAATTGAAATTGATCTTGCAAAAGATAATTTGCGATTATTATACGATCTTATTGATGCTTTAAATGACAAGCTGGACCATAAATCAATCGTTACAAGTAAGGAAGTTGATATCATTGACGATGAAATAAATAATTTATTGGATATTGCAAATACTGAATTCGAAAAGGAGAATGAAGATATTGATATTCAAATTAAAGAACAAGAGATTGCTTTAGAAGAGCAGAATGATAATAATGACAGAGAACCCGAAATTCCTAAAGAGACAGAAATAATAAAGGTTCATGATGATATAAACAAAGAGCTTAATAAGATTGAGAATATTGAGCCTATAGAACCTACTATTGAAGAGACTCCAATTGATAGAATAGAGGAAAAGGAAATGAAAGGAGATATTTCTGAAAAAACAGTCCATATTCTTGATGTATTACCTGAGGACGAAGAATTTGAGGAAGATGATTCGGAAGAAGGCACTCTAATACCTAGTACTATTAAACTAAAGCCTATAAAGAGTTTAAAAACAGGAATTGGTATTAACGATAAATTTATGATTACTAATGATTTGTTTGAAGGCAGTTCAAAGTTCTTTAATAGTGCTATAAATAAGCTTGACTCCTTACAAGACACTAAAGAAGCTCTGTATTTATTAAGCGATATGAAAGACGAAAACCTTTGGGAAATAGATGATAATGTTTTTAATACTTTTAAGAAATATATAGAAAGAAGATATACTAAATAAGGCATAGGTTTTTTTATTTACTTTTACGTTCAGATATAGAATTTATATAGAACATGATTTATTTATTTTTTGAGGGAATATTATTAGGTTTATTAGTAGCTATCTCTTTAGGGCCTGCTTTTTTTGCCATACTGCAAACTGGTATTAACAAAGGCTTTAGGTATGGTATTTACATGGCTTTTGGTGTTCTTATGAGTGATGTCCTATTAGTAACAATTAGCTATTTAATTGGCGCATCAATATTTGACAATCCTGAAAACAAAGTTTATGTAGGACTAATTGGAGGTATTATTTTAATAATATTTGGCTCAGTTTCGTGGGCAAAGAAACCTGAAATACTAAATAGAAGACGATACACTAATAAAGATATTAAAGAATCTCGACCTTTTGGTTATATGGTAAGAGGATTCTTTCTAAATATTGCAAATCCCTTTCTTTTCTTTTTCTGGTTTGGAGCTTTGGGTTTTGTGGGCAAGAACGCTATCCCAGGCGAAATACTAGAAAGCACCATAATTTTCTTTTCAGGAACCTTTGTCACAATCTTTTTTACTGATGTACTTAAAAGTTTTATTGGTGGAAAAATAAAAGGGTTCTTAAAACCTAGAAAAGAAATTATGCTTAATAAAACTGTTGGTTTACTATTGGTGACTTTTGGTATAGTTCTTATTTTCAGAACCTTAAGTGGCTTTGGATTCTTCCAGCAGATTCAAAATAATTTGCAATGGGGAAAGAAGATTGAAGCACAATATAATGTTAGTGCAGGCAAAAGCACTCTACACCTAACACTTTATAAGGACTCTACTTTCCAAGAAAGAATAGATACTAAAGGAAAAATCTATTTATCTTCTGGAGATTGGCATTTTACTGATACAGTAAATCATATTTTTGAAATCACAATTCATAAAAGTAATCTCGATACTATTAAAGTCCCTCAAGTAAGAACTTATAAAATTGACTATACAGGAATTTCCTTATATACCGATACCATAACACTACATTACAGTCCTTTGGGTTTTGAGATAAATAAAGAATTTACCATCGTAAACATTCATAAAGCAAACATTATCATTCCTAATATCGAAAATATAAAAGTTGACTGTAATGGTTGGAATTTGAATAATCAACAAATAACTAATATTATTAATAGCTCTGTTTTTGTTGAATCAAAAATATGGGAAGAAAAATTTGATATAATGCCTTGTGTTTTAGATATTAGAGTAAAACAAGCAAGTGTACTATATCATATTCAGATGAATGCTGGTGGATGGTTTTCTGTTAACTCCAGTGATTCAACTATATATTATGGTAATTATGTTATAGAGAATAAAGGACTATTTCTATAAACCAAATAAGGATATAACAAATGGAAATAGAAGAAGCACAACAATTAGTCGATAAGTGGATTAAAACCCATGGCGTTAGATATTTTAGCGAACTAACAAATATGGCTATTCTTACCGAAGAAGTTGGCGAGGTGGCTCGAATAGTTTCCAGAAAATATGGTGATCAATCTTTTAAGGAATCTGATAAGGATAAAGACTTAGGGGATGAACTAGCAGATGTACTTTGGGTGCTAATTGCCATTGCAAATCAAACTGGCGTTGACTTAAATGAAGCTCTATTGAAGAATATTGAAAAGAAAACAAAAAGAGATTCGCAACGTCATCATAATAACCCTAAACTTAAATAATTATTTCAATTACTATTTTAAAAATATGAAGTTATTATTTACAACAATCATTTGGTTGTTTTTTTTCATAATTGGCAATGCACAAAATAGTATTTCTATAAAAATTATTGACAGTAAGAATAATTCTCCCCTAGCCTTTGTAAATGTTAGATTTGATAATAGTAAGAAAGGAGTTTTTAGCGATATTGATGGTCGAATTATAATAAAAAATAATTGTTGTAAAAATATCACCCTTACTTATATTGGTTATAAAGATACTAGCATAACTACCTCAGTATTATATAATAACAGCATCATACAACTTCGCAAAAAAGACTATGTATTAAATGAAGTTGAAATACTTGCGGCAGAAAATCCAGCTATAGCTATTATTAAGGAAGTACTGAAAAACAAAAAACATAATGACCCCGAGAGGCTAAAATCATTCTCATATACAGCATATCATAAATTTATAATCACAGCAGATGCCGATGCGATAAAACGTCAGATGGAAAAATCCATAAAACCTGATAGCGCTTTAATAAAAATGAATGACTTCCTTAATTCACAGCACTTATTAATAACCGAGAGTGTAAGCAAGCGACATTATAAAAACCCCGGTAATAATAAAGAAGAAGTAATTGCAACTAGAGTTTCGGGACTAAGCAATCCTCAATTTACTGTAATGGGTAGCGAGCTGCAATCCTTTAGCTTTTATGATGAGAGTATTGATGTATTGGATAAGCATTATATAAATCCCATTAATAAATCAAGCTTACGAAAGTATTTCTATCAATTAGAGGATAGCATCTTTTCCGACTTCGATACAACATACATTATAAGTTTTAGACCTTATAAGGGTACTAATTTCGATGGTTTGCAAGGGCAATTATACATTAGTAGTAAATATTGGGCATTAAAAAACGTAATAGCATATCCTGCCAATACTAACGAAGAATTTGGAGTTTCCTTTCAACAAAAATATGAATTTATTGATAATAAGTATTGGTTTCCTACTCAAATAAATACCGACATTATTTTCTTTAACTTGATAATAAATGGTAGTGAAGCAAGAGGTATTGCAAATTCGTACATTAGAGATTTAAAAATAAATGAGTCTGAAAAGACTAGGATAAGATTCAATAATGAAGTAATGGTTATAAGTCCGCAGGCTAGCAAACCCCATAACGAAGAGTATTGGAATACATATAGAACACAGGAGTTAGACTCTTTGGAGATAGAAACCTATAATGTAATTGACAGCATTGGCAAAGCAGAAAACTTTGATGAAAAACTATGGGCACTTACATCGCTTATGGAAGGAAAGATACCAGTTGGCCCCATAGATATACTTATGAATAAATTATTGGGATATAACGAGTTTGAAGGTTTTAGATTTGGCTTGGGAGCAAAAACTAATAGTAAGTTATCAAAATATTTTTCCATTGGAGGGTATGGCGCTTGGGCAACACGTGATTATCAATGGAAATACGGAGCTGATATTGAATTTAATCTATGGCCAGAAAAATCTATGACTCTTGATATTGCATATACTAATGATGTTTTTGAAAGTGGCAAACAATTTGATTTTAATGTACAAGATTTTTGGGGATATGATAAAATCAGGAGTTTTTTAATTAGTGAAATGGTATATCATAAAACTAGTTCAGCAATGCTTAAATTCAGAGCACTTCCTCATAGTAGTTGGAGTTTTGATGCCAATTATTCTAATGTAAACTCCCCTACTGATTATCAATTTCAACTTAATGACCATATTTCAAAAGGTGATTTTATAATTTCAGAATTTGGCCTAGCTTGGCGTTTTGCTTATAAAGAGAAACTCTACCGCACTTCTAATCAAACTATATCTTTGGGAACTAAATTTCCAATATTGAATATTCATTATACAAAAGCAATTTCTGGAATTCAAGGCTCAGAATTAAACTATCAAAAGCTAGATTTGCAATTAGATTTCAGTTATAATTTAAACTTTATTGGAAAGCAATCGTGGCGAATAACTGCTGGCAAAACTATTGGTGATGCACCATGGTATAAACTATATAACGGCAATGCAAGTTATATGCAATGGTATATGGAAGCACCTAACTCTTTTGGAACTATGCGTTATAATGAGTTCTTATCAGATGAATATGTTGCTATATATTTTCGACACAATTTTGGAAGTCTATTATTTGGAAATAAGCCATTTATACCTCAGCCAATATTTGTAACATCTGCTATGATAGGGAATTTAAACGATGCAAGTAGGCATAGAAATATAGACTTCAATATTGCCAATAAAGGTTTCTATGAATCAGGTTTACTTCTGAATTCAATTTTAAGATCAAATATTAGCAATATTGGAATAGGCGTTTTCTATCGTTGGGGACCATATTCTTTCAATAACATAGAAGATAATTTTGCTTATAAAATCACTATTGGGTATTCTTTATAAAACTAGTCTAACTTATTAGCAATATCATCAGTAGAATTACTTACAATAATATTTCTTAATTGTCGTAGAAATATTTTTTCAGAGGCTTCGAGCACACCATCCACTAGCAGCACTTCTTTCATTTCAAAATAAACTTCAATTTTTTCTTCCCTAGTTTTGCAATAGTTTATAATATAGTATTCCAAAACAGTATTCTTCTCAATATCAGTATAATTGTTAAACTCTTTACTTAATTTTTCATAAACTACTTTATTAGTGTGATTTAATATATACTCTCTTTCTTCATCTACAACAACAAAATCGGCATTAGCAGCATAAATAAGAAAAAATGTATAATAATCTTCTTTATTCCATTCCTTATGTTTTTCCATGATTTAATCCTTATTTATTAATAATTAGGCGCATTGATTATAGCAGTTGTAAAGATACAATATTATATAATAAAAACAAGATCATTATCATATAGCTTCTTTATGAACTTCTGTAGACTTAAGATCTTCTTCTACATTTAGTTCATAACGAAGATTATCCATTATATAAAGCTGACGTTCTGGAGTATTCTTACCCATATAAAAAGATAATACTTGGTCTATTCCCGAATCTTTGGTAAGCAATACAGGATCGAGACGAATATTTTTTCCTATAAAAACTTTAAACTCATTAGGAGAAATCTCACCTAAACCTTTAAATCGTGTTATTTCTGCCAATGCTCCTATTTCTTTAATTGCACTCACTCGCTCCCCATCAGTATAGCAATAGAAAGTTTTTTTCTTATTTCTAACTCTAAATAATGGTGTTTGTAGGATATACACATGACCTCTTTTTACCAAATCGGGGTAAAACTGAAGGAAAAACGTCAATAATAAAAGTCTAATATGCATACCATCGGTATCAGCATCAGTTGCAATTACAATATTATTATAACGCAAATTATCCATATCTTCCTCTATATTCAAGGCTGTTTGAAGAAGGTTAAACTCCTCATTTTGATACACAATTTTTTTACTAAGACCAAAACTGTTTTTTGGCTTACCCTTTAGACTAAAAACGGCCTGTGTATTTACGTTTCTACTTTTGGTAATACTACCAGAAGCGGAATCACCCTCTGTAATAAATAATGTTGACTCTAGTCTATTCTCTTTATTTGTATTATAATGTACTCTACAATCTCTTAGTTTCTTATTGTGCAGGCTAGCTTTTTTAGCACCTTCACGAGCAAGTTTCTTAATTCCTGCCATATCCTTACGTTCCTTTTCCGACTGAAGGATTTTGCGACGTAAAGCATCAGCTACATCAGGTTTACGATGAAGAAAATTGTCTAAATTTCGCTTAACCATATCATTAATATAGTTACGAATAGTTTGCCCATTTGGCTCCATATGTTGCGAACCAAGCTTTGTTTTAGTTTGCGATTCGAATACAGGCTCTGTTATTTTTACACTAAAAGCTGCAACAATTGAAGTACGGATATCACTAGAGTCAAAATCTTTCTTAAAAAACTCACGTACAGTTTTCACAATTGCCTCACGAAAAGATGCCAGATGCGTTCCTCCTTGAGTGGTATGTTGTCCGTTTACAAATGAGAAATACTCCTCGCCATACTTTATTGATGCATGAGTGAAAGCAAATTCAAAATCTTCTTCTTCTAAGTGAATAATAGGATAAATAATATTATCATCAATATTCTGCTCCAATAAATCCAGAAGCCCATTTTTTGAAAGAATGCGCTCTCCATTAAATTTAAGAACTAGGTGACGATTTAAGAATGCATAGTTCCACAGTAAACGTTCTATATACTCAGATCTAAATTTAAAATCTCCAAAAATCTCAGAATCAGGAACAAATCTCATTAAAGTACCATCTTTTTCGTCAGGAGTATCTACATTCTCATCAAGTGTTTGCTTGCCTCGTTCATACTTTACTATTTTCGATTTTCCATCTCTAAAACTCTGTGCAGTAAATGATTCTGAAAGTGCATTCACAGCCTTTGTTCCAACACCATTAAGTCCTACAGTTTTCTTAAAAACCTTGGAATCGTATTTTGCTCCAGTATTTATTTTAGAAACACATGCCGCCAAACTCCCCAATGGAATACCACGGCCATTATCTCTTACAATTACCTCTTTCTCCTTAATTTCAATGGTGATCACCTTTCCGTAACCCATTATATACTCATCAATAGAGTTATCTATAACTTCTTTTATAAGCACATAAATTCCATCATCGGGAGAAGCACCGTCACCTAACTTTCCAATATACATTCCTGGTCGTAGGCGTATATGATCCTTCCAATCAAGGGATTTAATACTGTCTTCGTTGTATTTTACTTCTGCCATGCTTTTATTTCTATTTAAAGCAAAATTAATTATTAAAACAGATGTTTGTAAGTATTTTTTTGTTTCTTTCAAACAATTTTATACACAAAGATCTTGGGTAATTTATCTGCTTTTATTAATCTAAAATATGCCCATATTTTGTCATCATTTTTGTGAAAAACAAAAATACCGCCAAAATATTCTTGTATTCACAAATTAGCCGTGGGTTAAAACCCACGGCTAATTATATTAAGAATCATATAAATGATATTAAGGTATTTTTATTAGCTTAAATATAAATCATATTCCGCATTTCTTTTCTCCTCCCGATAACTATGGGGACTAAAGGGTGAAAAAGCAGAATAAGATTTTTGTTTCTCTATTATTTTCTTAAAGGCAATCTGTTGTTATGGTTGGGATGTTTAACTCATGGATATTAATAGCTAAATCCATTTTATAAAGAATCTATTTCATAAGCTAGGAGTTTTAATTTATGGCTAATAAAAAATCAAAATGCGCAACCAGCACCTACAGTTAGCTTATTATACCATATATCTTCTGTGTAATATGCTTGAGTTCCTATAAATTGCACCAAACAATTGAGAAACAATCCAGTGCTTTGTGGCTGATACCTATATCCAATATCAATACTTGGATATATAGTAAATTCATACTCTACTTCCTCATAGCTGTCATAAGTAGGATTAGGATCCCCCATACCAGATCTTTGTGAATATGTATGTACAATACGCGAATATTCATTTCTTAAAGCCAAACGTAATTCCAGATAATGATTATTCTGCAAGTTCTTTAGAAGTGATAAGCTAATAGGAGCAATTATGCTAGTATTAGGATTGTTAATATCATATGCAAGCCCTATTCTCACAGCAAAATTTATTTTTTTATCTTCCATAAAAAAACGATCATAA
>JAOZSY010000107.1:7813-9076 GCA_029939445.1 Bacteroidales bacterium | reverse complement strand
TTCCTTTTAATAGTATTGTTGCTGAGTTTCCAAAGTATGATTTCACATCCTATGACATTATTATAATGATGTGTTTTGCAGGACCTAAAGGAGCGGTATCGGCAAGTATTCTTCGCTGGATGGGAAATGATAATGTGTATTTTCTTAAAGGTGGTGTGGAAGAGTTTTCTAATTTATAAAAAGTATATTATGGATTTCTTGGAATTAGTAAAAAGAAGACAGAGCGTAAGGAAATACGATTATGATAGAAAGATTGAAGATGATAAACTTCAACGTATTCTTGAAGCTGGACATTTGGCGCCATCGGCAAGCAACTCACAACCTTGGACATTTATTGTAGTTAATGAGCCAGAGCTTTGTATGAAAGTCGCCAAGGCTACTCGTGGCACATTAATAGGAATAAATAAATTTGTTGCTCAATCGCCATTGCTTATTGTTATGGTAATGGAAAAGGCAAAAATAACTACACAAATAGGTGGTGCTATAAAAGATAAAGAATACTCACTTATAGATATTGGAATTGCAGGAGAACATATGTGCCTGCAAGCCGAAGATGATGGTATTGGAAGCTGTATGCTTGGCTGGTTTGATGAAAAAAAGATAAAGAGTCTTCTAAATATCCCTGAAAAGAAAATTATTGGTCTTGTGATTAGCTTTGGATATGCACCTAACGATTACCCTTTGCGCAAGAAAATTCGTAAAGATTTCAATAAAATAGTTCGCTGGAATTCTTATAAATAAAAATATCCTTTGCAATTTGTGAAACTTAGCAAAGGATATCCTATTTTTTTTCGATGTATTTTCTTATAATTCGAAAGATTTAAGATGAGGAGGGACTTTCTCAAACTTAGTAATACTTTCGATTTTCTCACTTTCTCTAATAATATTTACATCACCTTTTTCGGAAATCATAATTACTGCTGGGCGTAGCGTAATAAATTGCATCCACTGAGTCATATTATATGCTCCAACACGATGAATAATAACATTATCGCCAGTGTTAAGAGGAGGTAAACTCGCAGATTCTCGAATCACATCAATATTCATACAAAGAGGACCATATATTTTTGTGTCTTCCATATGGCTAGAGAATGCTTGAGCTGGAGTAATCTTATGATTATACCAAAAACTGGTAAATAAAATGTTTACTCCAATATCCAAAACAGTATTTCTTGCTCCTCTACTATCTCTTTTATTTGTTATTACTGTTCCTAAAAGCGATCCTGCATCATCAATTAATGCTCTGCCAGTTTCCAAAATAAG
>JAOZSY010000107.1:0-7713 GCA_029939445.1 Bacteroidales bacterium | reverse complement strand
TCATCATATATGTACCAATATGGGCATGGAGTCCTATTAGGTCCATCTTTTTATTCATCATTATTTTATTTAGAATATCCCATGCCTCACCATTCTCAAAATTAAAACCAAACCTATCCCACATTGGGTAAATACCCGTATCCATATTTACTCTTATGGCAACTTGAGGTCTGATATTTATCTTTTCAGCAATCTTAAGTATCATATAATACTCATCATGATGATCAATATGAATTAATGATTTATTTGTAATAGCTTTTTGTAAGTCAGCCGCTGTTTTATCAGGACCATTAAAAATAATATGTTGTCCATCTACGCCATTGCCGATTGCCTTATCGTATTCAAAGCCAGAAACTACCTCTGCCCACGATCCTTCTTGATGAAAAGTATTGCATACTGCAGATAGATAATTTGTTTTATAGCTCCAGGCAAACTGCACTTTAGGATATCTAGTATTAAAAGCACGTTTTGCTTTTTGAAACGTTTTGCGAATAGTATTTTCGGATATTACAAATAATGGAGAACCGTATTCGGATATTAAATCTTTAATTATAACACCATCAATATTAGTTTTTGGCTCGTGCTTAGCGCTTAAACCAAATTTATTTGGCATAGAACTTTCTAAGCGATTTATTATTGGTCTTTCGTATTTTAATTTTGTCATTATTACTTTTCTTTATTTGAGTTTTAGAATGAACTATAATTCACCAGTGGTACTTATTGTTTGATAATCGCTAAGGTTTACTATCATATCATATGCATATCGGACAAACATTTTGCCAACATCGTATTTATCAAAAGGTATTACATTTTCTCCCATTGCAAGTTTTGTAAGCGCCTCAGGAATATTTTGTCCAACACCTACTGCAAGGTATATCCATGCTGGCATTCGTGGGTTTATTTCTATAAGATGAAACTTTCCACCTTTATCTTTCATTAATTCTAACTCAAAACCTCCGCGCCATTTTGTTTGGCTAATAAAATGCTCAGTAAGTTTAATAAGTTCTTTATTATCAATGGAAATACCACCCCAAGCTTTACCCTTGTCAGTAATATATTGTTTGCGCATAGGCACTGCTGCTATTGTATTTCCTTTACCATCGCCAAGGCCAGTAACATTATACTCATCGCCCTGAACAAATTTTTGAACTACTATTGGCAAACCCCATGTTGTGTTTATTTTGTGGAAAAATACATGAGCCTGATCCATACTATGGGCAATATAAGCATCATAAAATTTACCTTTTATAACCATGGGAAATTCAAACTCCGATACCAATTGATTTAATTCTGAAGCATTAAAAATAGCCTTAGAACCAGGAACGTTGATGCCATATTTTTCACCAAATTCAGGAAGATTTATCTTATGACGTTCTTCAAATTGCTCAATTGTTGGTAGGAATGTAGATATCCCCATTTGTTTAAAAGTGCTCTCTAATTTCATAAAAGAAAAAAGCTCTGCGTCAAAATTAGGAATAATTAAATCCAAATTTTCTTTCTCATTGATATACTCTAAACGAGCTTTTAAAACATCAATTCCTGCTGATGGATATGGAATTTGATATATTTTATCAAAAAGATCGGGCATATAAACACCAGGTTCAAGGCTCTCATAAATTAAACCAATAAGTCGAGCATTAAAACTCTTTGCCTCTTTTAATCCTCGTGCAACTGCTACGCCTGGGCCTGGGCTATCAATGGCGTTAAGACCACTTAATGCAATAGTGTATTTTTTGTCCATATTATGATTCTGCTTCTTCAGTTAAGTTGTATTGATCTAAAATCTTTACGAAATCTTGATAGTCTTTTTCAATAATAATATCAGAAGTTTCGTATATTTCTAAAAATATGGTGGTAATTTCTTTAAGAGACTTTCCTTCTTTAATAAGTTTTAGGAGCTCTGTCCCTGTTGTATTTAGATTATATGATTCTCCTGTGCTAGGGTTAAAAAGAAATCCATTATCACTTATTGCAATATTTTTATTTATCAGCATATTTTATATTTTAATAATTTAACGTATTTATTACACCATTTAGTATTTTATATAAGCAATGCCGATATAATTGCTATGAAATATATTGGCTGTAATTGCTTTTCGTACGGGATAAGACCCGTATGAGTATAAAAACTCTCGCTTAGGGCAAATGTAATAAAGAATTTGGTTATTGGGTGCGATGCAAGCTTTTTAATTTGAAAACAATTTATAGGCTAAGTATAATAAATCAACACTTAGTATGTTTAATAAATAACACAAAGACACTAATTTGTAGGTTTTATTTAATTAACTTTGATTTTTATAATAAATTCGAATTATTTAATAGTAAATATGAAATATATAATTACCATAATAATTCTATTTTTAGGATTATCAGCTTTTTCTCAAGCAAAGGATATTACCATCTCTGGATATGTGCGCGAGAAAGCTTCTGATGAGCTATTAATAGGTGTGAATATCTATATAAAAGGAACTCAAATAGGTACTATAAGTAATTCTTATGGGTTTTATTCATTAAGCATTCCAGTTCAAGAAGCTAAAATTGTATTCTCTTATGTGGGTTATGAGCCAATTATTATGGCACAAACCTTTGATAAGGATTCTGTCATTAATGTTTATTTAGAATCGAATACTGACTTAAGCGAAGTAGAGGTTTATGGTGATAGAGATGAAAAAATTGCAGATAAAGCAGTTATGAGCGTTGTAAGTGTTCCTGTGAAGCAAGTGCGTGATATCCCAGCACTTTTGGGCGAAAAGGATGTTTTTAAAGTATTACAACTTATGCCCGGCATTAGGGGAGGAAGTGAAGCTTCGTCTGGGCTTTATGTTAGAGGTGGAGGCCCCGATCAAAACCTTGTTATACTTGATGATGCGGTGGTTTATAATGCAATGCACCTTTTTGGATTCTTCTCAGTTTTTAATGGCGATGCTATAAAAAGTATAGAGCTTTATAAGGGTGGATTCCCTGCTCGTTTTGGCGGACGACTTTCTTCTGTAATAGATATGAGCCTTAAGGATGGTAATAGAAAAGAATTTGGTGGCGAAGCTAGTATTGGACTTCTTTCATCACGCTTACTATTGGAAGGCCCAATAATAAAGAACAAATCATCTTTTATTATTTCAGGACGTAGATCTTATGTTGATGTACTTGCCGCTCCAATAATTGCATCTATGGAAGATGGAGGTAGTACAGCGGGATACTATTTTTACGATTTGAACGCCAAAGCTAATTATGAAATTTCGGATAAGGATAAGCTGTATCTAAGTGGATATTTTGGTAGAGATAAGTTTTATTCACACGATTCGTGGGAGGATCAGAGTTCTGATGCCATATTATTTTGGGAAAATGCCACAGGAACTTTTAGATGGAATCATCAGTTTTCAAATAAGCTATTTAGCAATACATCTTTTGTTTTTAGTAATTACCAATTTGTTATTGATTTGGAAGAAGAAGATGGCGACGACTTTTCTCATTTAAGATATAAATCTGGAATTAGGGATTTGGGAATTAAAACAGATTTAACATGGGTGCCAAATAATAAACATTATATAAGATATGGAGGAGCTATAACTAATCACTTATTTACGCCTAGTGCTATTGTTTATGAGCAGAAAGGTTTTGATACTGAGCTAAATGCTAAAGAGCTTAACTCCATAGAAACCTCTGCATATATTGAAGATGAGTGGAGGGCTTTTGATCGTTTTAAAGTTAATATGGGGCTTAGACTTAGTAATTTTAACTATAATGCAAAATCATACTTTGATTTGGAGCCTAGGATTTTAGCATCTTATATGCTTACGGATTTATTAAGTATAAAAGCATCCTATGCTCAAATGAGTCAATATGTGCATTTGCTAACTTCAACAGGAATAGGTTTGCCAACCGATCTTTGGGTGCCTTCTACTGATAGAGTTGGACCTCAAAAATCAAAACAATTTGCTTTAGGAATGGCTAAGGATTTCGAAGACCCTAATTTTTCACTTTCTGTGGAGGCTTATTATAAAACCATGACCGATATAATTTCCTATAAAGAGGGCGCTAGCTTTATGATGGTTGGAGATCCTACTTCTTCTGAAGAGTTTAATTATGAAGACGCTGTTACTATAGGTAAAGGCTATTCTACAGGAATAGAGGTTTTATTACAACGTAAGTTCGGAAAGCTTACTGGCTGGATAGGCTATACTCTTTCATTAACAAAATATCAGTTCGATGAATTGAATAATGGCAAAGAGTTTTTTCCTCGTCACGATAGGCGGCATGATTTCTCAATAGTGGGAATTTATAAACTTAACGAAAAAATAACCTTAAGTGCAACGTGGATATATGGCACAGGCGATGCTGTGAGCTTAGCAAAAAGCACTTATACAGCTTATGGTCATAGCCCTAGTGGTGTTGGGAGCAGTTATTCTGGACAAGGGCTTTCACACTTTAGTAGTTACCATACTAATCATTATGGCGAAAAAAACTCTTTCCGTATGGCGGCTTATCATCGCTTGGATGTGGGAGCTCAGTTCAAGAAAAAACTTAAAAAAGGTAGAGAAAGAGTAATAGAGGTCTCTCTTTATAATGCTTATAGCCGTCAAAACCCTTTTTATTATTATACTGGTTATGACCATAATACTAAGCAAACTGTATTAAAACAGGTTTCGCTTTTTCCAATTTTACCAGGAGTTTCTTATTATCTCAAATTTTAATTTAATATAGGATGAAAACATATATATACATTATAGCTACATTTTTAATATTAGTACTAATAAGTTCTTGCGAAAAGAATGCCGATATTGATATCCCAGACAATGAACCACAGCTTGTTGTTGCTGCATTTATTTCGCCACAAGATGATACTATTAGTCTTAAAGTAAGTATGTCGCACCCAATTTATTATAGCTCGGGTAGTGTACAACTTAATTATGATGAAGTTACGGCAGTGGTTAGTAGTGGAGGGATAAACCATAATTTAACTTTTGATAATCAAAGATTAACTTTTTTTTCTGATAAAGTACAGTTTAATACAGGAGATAATCTTAAGTTAGATGTTAGCTATAGAGGAGAAAAAGTAACTTCAGAATGCACTATTATTACAGAGCCAGTTTATGACTTTGAATATTTGGGTTCTGAGACTAAAACATATAAAGATGGATATAGTGAGGGAATACATAAATTTAAGATTACA
The DNA here is from genome assembly GCA_029939445.1 of Bacteroidales bacterium. GTDB lineage: Bacteria > Bacteroidota > Bacteroidia > Bacteroidales > UBA1556 > UBA6267. Next base: position 2,543 of record JAOZSY010000107.1, on the reverse strand, counting down.
TGCAATAATGGTAACGATATAAATTATTATAGATTAAATAGCAACTTCTATATGCATAATTATTGGTATAGTAATTATTATGAAAGTGATTTATATGAATTTGCTAAAGGAGAAACGCGTACTATTGAAATAAGAGGAGATCATGATTTGCAGGCAGATTCAATGAGGGTGTATATAATAAATTGTGATGAGCATTATTATCTTTATCATAAGAATTTGGGTAATTCCTACGAAAAAGGCCCATTTACCGAACCAATAATAATGTATAATAATGTAGAAGGGGGTTTAGGTATTTTTAGCTCCTACAATATGCAGTTGGAAAAGTATGAAATTAATAAGTAAAGTATAATTCTAAAGGAAGATATTGCTTTATATTATTAGTAATTAGCTCTGCTTAAATGTTTTTGATTTTCTTAAGTTGATATATAGATGTTATGCCATAAATATCTCAAAATATTTTCCTAACTTTGCTTTAAACTATCAAAGGCCAAAAAGATGAAACTCAAAGATATAATTTCAATTATAGAAGACTATGCGCCGCTTGCCTTACAAGAGTCGTATGATAATGCTGGATTAGTAGTTGGCTCTAGCAATATGGAGGTTGATAAAGCGCTAATAAGCTTTGATGTAACTGAAGAAGTTATTGACGAGGCAATTAAAATTGGGGCAAATCTCATTATTTCTCACCATCCTATTATTTTTAGTGGAATTAAGAAGCTTAATGGGAGCAATTATGTTGAGCGAATAGTAATCAAAGCCATTAAGAATGATATTGCACTTTATGCTGCCCATACTAATTTGGACAATGTAATAAATGGAACAAATAAGATTTTGGCAGAGAAACTAAATCTAAAAAACATAAAAACCCTTAGCCCTCAGAAAAATCTACTAAATAAATTGGTGACTTATATACCCGTAGACTACAAAGAGAAAGTGCAGCGGGCAATTTTTGAAGCAGGAGCTGGTCATATTGGTAAATATGATAGCTGTAGCTTTGAAGCAAAGGGTGTGGGAACTTTCCGTGCCCAAGAAGGAAGTACTCCTTTTGTTGGTAATATTGGCAAAATGCATAATGAAGCTGAAATTAGATTAGAAACTATATTTCCTAGTCATATAAAATCGAAGGTAATTACAGCATTATTGAGTGCGCATCCATACCAAGAGGTAGCTTACGATATTTATAAAATAGAGAATAATATTTCTAATATTGGCGCAGGTATTATTGGAGAACTTAGCGAGCCACAAGAGGAATTAGTTTTTCTTAATAATGTAAAAGAAATTACCAAGGCTGAAGGCATAAAATACACGAATTTGCTTAATAAGAAAGTCCGAAAAGTTGCAATTTGTGGAGGTAGTGGTGCGTTCCTTATTTCTAAGGCCAAAAGAGCTGGTGCTGATGTATATATAACTGGCGATATTAAGTATCACGAGTTTTTTGATGCCGACAATTCCATATTAGTTGCAGATATTGGTCATTATGAAAGCGAACATTTTACAAACACATTATTATTGAGTATTATTAAAGAAAAAATACCTACATTTGCAATCCAAATTTCGGACATTAGTACAAATCCGGTAAATTATTTGTAATCAGGAATTTAACAAAAAATAACCCATGAGCAAATCAACAGCTGACAAAGTGAAAAAAGATAATCATGCTGATATTTCAGTAGAAGATAAGTTAGTGGCTTTAGCCAAATTACAAGATATTGATTCTAAAGTTGATAAAATTAGAATTATTCGTGGTGAATTGCCATTAGAAGTAAAAGATCTTGAAGATGATGTGGAAGGTTTACAAACTCGTATTGAAAAGCTTAATACTGAGATTGGGGATGTAGAAAAGGATATTCAAGCAAAAGAGGCTATTCTTTCTGAAGGAGCTATTCTTATTAAGAAATACGAAGACCAACGTATGAATGTTAGAAATAACAGAGAGTACGATTCATTGACTAAAGAGATTGAATATCAAAATCTTGAGATTCAATTGGCAGAAAAGCGTATTAAAGAATATAGCTATGCTATTCAGATGAAGAAAGAGGTTATTGTTGAAGCTAAAGAGAAACTTACTGAACGTGAGGCTGATCTTCAAGCTAAAAATGATAAACTTAATGAGATTATTGCTGAAACAGAGAAGGAAGAAAAAGTATTACTTGCAGAGTCAGAAGAGAACGAAAAGTTTATTGACGATCGTCTTTTGGTTGCTTATAAGCGTATTCGTGATAATATGAAAAACGGTCTTGCAGTTGTTGCAATTGGTCGTGATGCTTGTGGAGGTTGTTTCAATAAAATCCCACCACAGCGCCAGTTAGATATTCGCATGCATAAGAAAATTATTGTTTGTGAGTATTGTGGTAGAATTCTTACCGACGACGAAATTATTTCAAAAGCTACTGGAGAACCTATTCCAGAAAAAGCCTAATACTTTAAAATATATATTGAAGCCAATTTCAGAAATGAAATTGGCTTTTTTTATGGGCTACTTTTTTCTAGTTTTAATACTAAACCAGAAATCGTCGATATAAATATTTTCATCGCCAGTATTC